>JBERSB010000108.1:0-4196 GCA_041236755.1 Luminiphilus sp.
CGTGCGGGGCGCCGACGCGCGCTTCGATCTGACAGGCAGACACGGCGACGGCGGGCTCTCCATGCAGGGCCACATCCCGCTCAGCCTCGGCGGAGACGCGCCGGGCGGCTTCGAGGCGGTGGTCGAACTCGAAGGGCTGGCGATCGACGAAGACCTCCGGGCGGGCGTGGCCGTGGTCGTGCCCGAGCTCGACCCCCGCTGGCGGGCGGCCGCGCCGACCGGGCGCCTCTCGGGCACGGTCAAGGTCTGGCGGCCTCGCCCGGACGACGAGCTGCACCACGACGTGCGCCTCATGCTCGAAGACGTCGACCTGGCGCTGCCGCAGGCGCCGTGGCGCGCCGAAGGCCTGGAGGGGCAGGTCCTGGTGCAGGGATCGGGCCCCACCGCGCGCATCGACTTCGACGCGCTCCGAGGCCAGCTGAGCAACGGCTCCTCGACGCCCGCGCGGCTCGCGCTGCTCGGCCACCTCGAGTCCGGCCCCGAGGTCGTGCGGGACCTCGCCTTCGTCGTGCGGGACCTCCAGCTCGAAGAGCAGCTGGGCCGCACGCTCGACTCGCTCGGCGCGCTCACGTTCGACACGTGGCGGTCACTCTCGCCGTCAGGCCGCGTAGATCTGGTCGTCCGCGATCAAAAGGAGCCCGACGGCCCGCAGGACCTGGGCGTGGTGGTCCAGCTGGTCGACGTGCGCTCGGACGCGCGCATGCTGCCGCGCCCGGCTGAGCACCTCACCGGCGAGCTGCTGATCGGCGACGGGCAGCTCACGTTCCGCGACGTGCGCGGCGAGCTCGGCGACGCGACGGTTCATTGCACCAACGGCCGCGTGGGCCAGCTCGACGAAGCCGACAGCCGCACGCTGATCTCGTTCGACGTGCACGCCAAGGACGTCGCGGTCGACGACGGCCTCGCCAACCTCTTCAGCGGGCCGCTGCGCGAGGCGATCCTGCAGCGCAAGCTCCGCGGCCGCGCCGACGTCGACGGGCTGCGGCTCCGGTTCCGCGTGCCGTCGGCGGACGGTGCGGAGCCGTTCGCGACGACGATCGGAGGCTCGATCGGACTCGACGGCGTGCACGTGCTGATGGGGACCGGCGAGGACGGCATCCGCCTGGAGGACCTCCGCGGCGTGGTCGTGCTCGCCGACAGCACGGTCACCGAGACCGGCGGGCAGCTGGTCGGCACGTTGAGCCGCGGCTCGCTGTCGCTGTTCGGGCACCGGATCGAAGGCGCGGAGATGACGTTCACCGCAGACGCCGAGCAGCTGCGCATCCCGACGCTGAAGGCGCGCCTCCACGAGGGCGAGCTGCGCCACGCCGTCGCCGAGCGACCGGCCGTGCGCTACCTGCTGCCCGGCACGGCTGCGCCCGCCGGCAGGCTCTCGACCGAGCTGCAGTTCGCGCGCGTCGACGTGTCGTCGCTGCTGACGGCTTCGGGCTGGCCGGGCGCGCCCTACAAGGGCCTCGCGAGCGGCGAGCTGAAGCTCGACCGCCTCGACGGCGACCAGGTCGTCGGCGCCGAGGCCGCGGGGCGCCTGTCGGTCGAGCGGGCCGACCTCGGCAAGGTGCCGCTGTTCCAGGCGATCTACGCGCAGCTGCCCGCCGCCGACCAGCCCCGGTTCAACGCGCTCGACCTCCGCTTCCAGAAGGACGCGGAGCAGGTGCGGTTCGAGCAGCTGGAGATCCGCAGCGAGCTGCTCGCGGCCAAGGGCGAGGGCGCGCTCGACCTCGACGGCTACCTCGACGTCCGGATGAAGCTCGACAACCTCCTGGGCCAGTCGGCGGACCCGCTGGTGATGCCGCTCATCGACTTCTTGGCCAAGAACCTCGTGTCCTTCCGCCTCTACGGGCACCTGCGCGATCTGCGCGCCTCGACGGACTTCCTGCGCGCGACCTCACCACAGCGCCGGGCGGTGCTGCCGATGCCGCCTGCGCGACCTGCCCGCAACGGATCGAGTGATTGAGCCCGCGCGGCCGACATCCGATGCTCTGGACATGACCTCGGTCCACGCAGTCATCATGGCCGGCGGCGCCGGCACGCGGTTCTGGCCCGCGAGCCGCGCTTCACGGCCGAAGTACCTCCTGCCGCTCTGCGACGGCGAGCCGATGATCCAGGCGACGGTCCAGCGCGCCCTGGCCGTGTGCGCGCCCGAGCACATCTGGATCGTCACCAACGAGGCCCAGCGCGACGCGATCGTGGCGGTGCTGCCCGACTTCCCGGCGGCGAACCTCTTGATCGAACCAGAGGCGCGGGACACGGCCCCCTGCGTCGGCCTGGCGCTCGCCGCGGTCACCGCGCGCGACGCCGACGCGACGCTGGTGATGCTTCCCGCCGACCAGACGATCCAGCCGACGGACGCCTTTGCCGAGATGATCCGGCGCGGCGCCGCGCTCGCAGCGCAAGGCGAGCACATCGTGACGTTCGGGGTCGCGCCGACCTTCCCCGCGACCGGCTACGGCTACATCGCGCTCGGCAACCAACGCGACCAAGCTGCGCCGCGCGCGTTCGACGTCGAGGGCTTCCGCGAGAAGCCCGACGCCGAGACGGCGCAGCGCTTCGTCGACGAGGGCCGGTTCTGGTGGAACAGCGGCATCCTGCTGTTCCGCGCCGGCGCGATGCGCGAGCAGATGCGCCGGCACTGCCCCGAACTCGCGCGCGCCACCGACGCGATGGGCGCAGCCGTCGCGGCCGGCGACGCTGCCGCGCTCGCGCGCGCCTTCGGCGACGCGCCGAAGACCTCGATCGACTTTGCGGTCATGGAGCGCGCCGACGACCTCGCGGTCGTGGAGTGCACCGCGACCTGGGACGACATCGGCGGCTTCCCGGCGCTCGCGCGCAGCCTGCCGGCCGACGCGGACGGCAACCACCGCTCGCTCCACGACGGCGCCGACGCCGTCACGCTCGACAGCCGCGGCAACGTCGTCTACGCCGAGGGCCGCCAGACGGTGGCGCTGCTAGGGGTCGAGGACATGGTCGTCGCGACCGTCGGCGACGCCGTGCTCGTCTGCCCCAAGGCCCGCGCCGACGAGCTCAAGCAGCTGATCGCCGAGCTCAAGGCGCAAGGTCGCGGGGACCTGCTGTGAGCATCACGCCGAAGTCGCGCATCCTCGCGGTCGACTACGGCGACTCCCGCACCGGCCTCGCGGGCACGGACTGGACCGGCTCCATCGTCGTGCCGCTGCCGCGGATCGACAGCAGGGACCGCGCCGAGGTCGTACGTCTCGTGGTCGAGCTCGCAGCCGAGCGCGAAGCCGAGGCGCTGGTCGTCGGCATGCCGCTGACGCTCGACGGCACGGCCGGAGAGCGCGCGCAGCGAACCCAGGAGTTCGTCACGCTGCTGCAGCAGGCGACGCAGCTGCCGGTCGCCACCGTCGACGAGAGCCACACGACCGACGAGGCCCACGAGCGCCTCAAGACGGGCGGCATGAAGGCCAAGAAGCGCAAGGACTTCGCCGACAGCGTCGCCGCGCTGGTGATCCTCGAGCGCTACCGGCACCAGCTGGCACGCTCCTGACGCGCGCCCCCTCGCGGGGGCGGCGGCAGGAATGAGCCTGGTCTCCGTAAGCCGGGTTCTGGTGCCGCCCGGAGGCGGTGACGACCATTTCTCTAGGACCACCCTCGCAGGTGGCCGCCAACGACCTACCCGAGGACCTGAGCGCGGGCCGCGCGATCCTCCTACTCGGTCTTCCTCCAGGTGGGGTTTGCCGTGCCGCTCCGCTCGTGCGGAGCGCGGTGGGCTCTTACCCCACCGTTTCACCCTTGCCGTCACTCCGAGGAGTCGTCCGGCGGTCTGTTCTCTGTGGCACTTTCCCTGTTCTCGCGAACGGTGGGCGTTACCCACCACCTTGCCCTGAGGAGCCCGGACTTTCCTCCCGCGGCGTATGCCACCGGCGGTCGTCCGGAGACCAGGCAACGGTGGAGGTTACGCTCGTTTGACCCGCACCGCAAACGCCCGCATCTAGATCCGAAGAAATCGTAGGTGGCCGCTTGTCGTATGCCAGGAAAGGGTTAGGCTTCGAATGTCCGCTCCTCTCCGCCACCGAAGGGGCCCTCGTCTCAGCCCGCTCTCCTTCTGAATCCCGAGAGGTCGCTCGTGCGGCTCGCGCCCGTCCTAACCGCCCTGATCTTGAGCACGGCCACTTGCCTGTGCCAGAGCGGCTATCCACAAGGTGACCACAGCACCTCCACAGCTCAGGACGGGGCTG
>JBERSB010000109.1:0-5422 GCA_041236755.1 Luminiphilus sp.
GCCGGGGACGGCCGCGTGGTTCGCGAGCGCCTCGCTCGCCGGCTGACCGTTCGTGACCGCAGCCTTGGCGACCGCCAGCGCGGTCGGCTCGGAGTAGCCGTCGATCAGGTTGCCCGGCACGCCCGTCGGCGACGTGTTGCCCGCGACCCAGACCGCGTCACCCGACATCTGCGCGGGGAACGCGAAGAACAGGAACGCGCGCACCATCATCGCCGGGTTGAAGATGTTCATGCCGGTTCCGCCGAACACCTCCTTGCCGAGCACGACCGAGAACGCGACGCCGATCGCCAGCTGCCAGAGCGGCGTCGAGGCCGGCACGATCAGCGCGATCAGCATGCCGGAGACGAGGTAGCCCTCGCTGACCTCCTCCTTGCGGATCACGGAGAACATCCCCTCGATCATCAATCCGACGCCGTAGCTGACGACGATGATCGGCACCATGCGCTGCAGGCCGAAGACGATCGTGTCGTAGGCCGACACGCCGCCGTCTCCGCCCAGCACCGGCGCGCCGAGCACCGACTGCAGCCAGCCTGTGCTGTAGCTGTCGGCGGTCATCGCACCCGCGGCGAGCATGTCGGTCACCGCGTCGAAGTGCTGCACGCCGTTGTTCCAGATGGCCCACAGCAGGCACGGCACCATCGCGATGATGACGCTGTTCATCACCCGCTTGAGGTCGACGTAGTCGCGCACGTGCACGCGCTGCTTGCCCGCGCGGAAGTCCGGCGCGAACAGGAAGGTCTCCAGCGCGTCGAACAGCGGCCACACCTTGTGGAACTTGGTGCCCTCGCCGTGGTACAGCTTGCGCTGCTTGTCGATCAGGTTGCGTAGGAACTGCACCGCTCAGCTCTCCTTCTCATACATGTCGAGTCCTTGGCGGATCACCTCGCCGACGTCGATCTTGCAGGGGTCGACGAACGTGCAGAGCGCGACGTCCTCCTCGGTGACCTCGAGCAGACCGAGCTTGATGGCCTCCTCGATGTCCTTGGCCTGGATGGCGCGCACCAGGAACGTCGGCAGGATGTCGAGCGGCATCACCTTCTCCCACGAGCCGATGTTGACGATCGGCCGGTGGCCGCCGTGCAGCCGCGCGTCGGGCGTGTAGTCGCGCTTCTTGAGGCCGAAGTTGACCGCCGCGTGGTTGCTCAGCTTCTTGCCCATCTGCGGGATCGCCCAGCCGAACATGTCGCGCCGGTCGGTGCCCTCCTGCATCAGGGTCAGCGTGCGGTTGCCGAACGCGAGGTAGCCGTCGGGATCGGCGACGAACCCGCTGAGCACGTCGCCGTTGATGCAGCGCACGTCGCCGGTGAGCACGTCGCCGCCGCAGAGGACCGACAGGTGCGCGCCCTGGCGGACGCGGAAGTACTGCGCCTGCGGCGCCTCGCTGCCGGCGACCGCGACCACGGTGTGGGCCGGGTAGCTGCCGGTCTGCGCCCACTCGCCGAGCCGCGCGACGTCGGTCAACGAGATGGCAAAGGCGACCTCGCTGCCCTTGAGCGGCTGGATCTCGTGGATGTGCGTGCCGACGAGGCCGCTCGGGTGCGGGCCGTCGAAGTCGTGCACCTCGACGCCCTGCAGCGCGCGCAGCTCGGACTGGTGGTCGCCCGCGGCGCGCAGCGCGAGGTAGACCTTGCCGTCGGTCAGCTGCCTGAGCACGTCGACGCCGGCCTGCACGTGGGCGGTGCGGCCCTGCGCTGCGAAGCACGGGTCGGCGGCGAGCGGCGCGGTGTCCATGCCGTTGACGAAGATCGCGACCGGCGCAGCGTCGCCGACGGGCATCTTGCCGAGCGGACGCTGCTTGAACATCGGCCAGAGGCCCGCGCCCTTGATCGCCTTGACGACGTCGTCTCGCGCAGCGCCCTGCGGCAGCTTCGGCAGCTCTTCGTGCGGCTTGTCGTCGGCGGCGACCTCGATGACCACGCGCGTCAGGAAGCGCCGCGGGCCGAACTCGATCGCCTTGACGGTGCCGGTGGCGGGCGAGCACCAGACGATGTCACGGTCCACCTTGTTGAGATAGACGGGCTGGCCGGTCTCGACCGGGTCGCCTTCCTTGACCAGCACCTTGGGCTTGATGCCCGCGAACTCGAACGTCTCGAGCGCCACGTGCGTGGGCTCGGCGGCGTCCGCCAGGACCTGCTGGGGCCTCCCGGAGAGCGGGAGGTCGAAGCCTTTCTTGATCTTGTGGGTCGTCATCCGTCAGGAGCGCTCGGATCGGAGACTCGTTTGGGGAACAGTGCCAGCAGCGGGCGGATTGTTTCGACGGAACACGCGGCCTGCCTCAGCGGCTGCACGCACCCTCGGGCTGCGGCTCGCCGGCGGCCTTGCCGCAGCGCGAGCACGAGCCGTCCGGGTTCACTCCACCGCAAGAGCCGGACAGGCTCCTGCCGCCCAGCG
This sequence comes from Luminiphilus sp., assembly GCA_041236755.1. Taxonomy (GTDB): domain Bacteria; phylum Planctomycetota; class UBA1135; order UBA1135; family UBA2386. The sequence goes on from JBERSB010000109.1 coordinate 2,392, forward strand.
CGAACAGCGCGATGGCGGCGACGGGGACGGTGATGACCAGGACCGGGAGCAGGTAGGACACGGTAAACGTCGGGAGTTCGGGCAAACACGGTAGCGGCTCGACCGACGGAGTCGAGCCCGTGGTGCCGACTTCTGTCGATCAGACCGAGGCGCGCCGGGCCGGGATGCGACGCTCGACGAGGTCGCTCAGACCCCGCAGCGAGTTGCAGTTGGCGAGCGAGATGTCGGCGTCGGCCACCTGGACGCCGAATCGCCGCTCCACGAACTCGACGACCTCGATCACGCCCGCGGAGTCGACGATGCCCGACGTGACCAGCGGCGTGTCCTCCTCGAGGCCCTCGGCCTTGCCGTCGCGGAACCAGTTGGCCACGAAGGTGCGGAGCTCTGCGAGCACGTCGGCGCGATCGGATGCGGGCTGCGGGTTCATCTGGGCTGGCGGCGTCTCGGGTGCGGGCTCGGCAGGCGGACAGGCGGGCCAATCTGGCCTGAGGCCGCGCACTTGCGCCGGTGCCTGCCCGGACTTCGGGGCGAGCATGATGCCGAGCGGGAGGCGCTCAGGGAAGCACACCCTGTGAATCGCTCCCTTGCGTCATCTGCTGCGGAACGCAATCCTCCGATCGTGGACAAGCCGCGCTGGACCAACGTGATCGCGCTGCTCGCAGCACCCTGCGCCGTCGCCGCGGCCGGGCCCTGGCTCGGCGCCTGGCACTGGAGCCTGGACCTGATGGCCTGCTTCGTGGTGCAGGCGGGGGCCGCGCTGGTCGCCGCGGCGGGCTTTTTTGCGGCCTGCCGTAAATGGGCCCTCTGCGGCCTCGCGGCAGCCTTCGCTGCGCTCGCCGCCGCCGCCGTCGCCCCCGGCTGGCTCGCACCAAAGAGTTCTCCACAAATCGGGGGGAACTCTCCCGACATCAAGGTTCTGGCCCTCAACCTCTTGCAGAGCAATGAGAAAGGGCGTGACGAGGCGTGCAGAGTTGTGCGGAAAACGAACCCGGACGTGGTCTGGTTCGTCGAGTACACGCCCGACTGGCAGCGCCACCTCCGTGCTGCCCTGCCCGAGCTGCCGCACCGGCTCGAGCGGCCCGACTTCGGCTCGTTCGGCGCCGCGCTCTACTCCCGCCACCCGTTCTCGCTGCAGGAGATGGTCCCCGGGGGACACATGTGGAGCCCGTTCGGTCGCGCCGTAGTCGAGACCGCGCACGGCCCGATCGGCGTGCTCGGCGTGCACCCTCCTCCGCCGCTTCCCGGCGCCGCGCGCGTCGCCGAGCGGGACCGGGGACTCGCCGTGATCCCGGGGCTGCTCGAGGGGCTTCCGCCGCGCCGGATCGTGCTCGGCGACTTCAACGCGACGCCGTGGAACGCCGCGTTCGAGCGGATGCGCCGCGCGGCCGGGCTCGAGCTCGGCAGCGCGACCCGGTGGCTGCCGACGTGGCCGGCGAGCCTGCCCGCACCCCTGCGGCTGCCGATCGACCACGTGCTCGTCGCAGGCGACCTCGCGGTTGCAGGAGCGACGCTCGGCGAACGCTTCGGCAGCGACCACCTGCCGCTCTTGGCCACGGTGCGGATCGGCCGCTGAGCTAGCGCTGCTTCCTCGCCTGCTTCTTCGGCTGCTTCTTCTGCTGGCGTTCGGCCGGTGACCAGTACTTGTCGCGGATCCACTCGGGCTGCCAGCGGTCCGGCGGGAAGCGCTTGCCGCTCAGGTCGAGCTCGACCGGGTCCTGCTGCTCGGTTCGCCACGCGAGGTCGTCGCCGGCCTCGGCGAGGCGCCGCTGGAGCAGCGCCTCGAGCTCGCGCTGCGTCGCGGCGTGCTCCTCTTGTCCGGCGAGGTCGACGAGCTCGTGCGGATCGGCTGCGAGGTCGTAGAGCACGGTGCGGTCGATGCGCGGGTAGCGGATCAGCTTGTGGTTGCCGCGGCGGATCGCGCGCTGCGTCTTCGCGTAGAGCTGCACGAGGTCGTCGCGGCCGGGCGCGCCGTCCTGGACCATCGGCCAGACGCTGCGGCCCTCGATGGCGGCACCCTGCACGCCCGCGGACTCCAACACGGTCGCCGTCAGGTCGAACAGGTACGCGAGCCCGTCGCGCGCGCCGACGGGCACGCCCGGACCGGCGAGGATGCACGGCGAGCGCATCGAGTGCTCGTAGAGGCTCTGCTTGCCGAGCAGGCCGTGGCTGCCGAGTGCCAGGCCGTGGTCGGCCGTGAACACCACCAGCGTATTGTCGAGCACGCCGAACTCCGCGAGCGCAGCGAGCACGCGCCCGACCTGCTCGTCGAGGTGCGCGACCAGCGCGCGGTATTCGCGCAGCTGGTCGACCAGCAGGTCGGGGTCGCGCGGCCAGCCCATCAGGTTCTCGTCGCGCACGGTCATCGTCATGCGGCCGAGGTTGACGCCGTGCTGGCCGCGGAAATTGGCCGGCAGCTTCGGCGCCGGCAGCTCCGCGAGCCGGTCGAGCCAGCGGCGGGGCGGATCGCGCGGGTCGTGCGGCGCCGTCAGCGGCAGATACGAGAAGAACGGCTCCGAGCCGTGGCCGGCGCAGTGGCGCCTGAGAAAATCGATCGTCGCCTCGCAGAAGTGCTCGGTCGAGTGCCCGGCGGGCCTGCGCTTGTTGACGATCTCGCCGCCGACCACGTCGCAGAGCGGCACCTGGCAGTGGTCGCACATGCCGCCGCGGAACACGGCGCGCGCGTCGGGGAACGCGCGGGTGAGCGCGGCGTCGCCGTTGTGCCACTTGCCCGCCATGAACGTCCGGTAGCCCGCTTCGCGCAGATACTCCGGCAGCGTCTTGCGGCCCTTCAGGTTGTCGGGCGCCTGCGTCAGCATCCGGCCCGACATCAGCATGGCGCGAGACGGCGCGCACACCGCGCCGTGCCGCGAGCCCTGGCAGTAGACCTGCGTGAGCTTGGTGCCGCTAGCCGCGAGCGCGTCCAGGTTGGGCGTGTGCACGTCGACGCCGCCGAACGCACCGAGCGTGTCGGCGCGCAGGTCGTCGGCGAACACGAACAGCACGTTCGGCCGCTGCGCAAGGCAACTGGCAG
>JBERSB010000110.1:0-3891 GCA_041236755.1 Luminiphilus sp.
CCCATGTAAAGGGGCAGCACGGCGTCGACCGCCTGCTCGTCCCCGAGCCGGACCGTGACCTCGGCTAGCGCGGCGGCGTTGGTGGAGCCGCGTTCGACGGCGCGGGACAGCGACGTGAGCACCGCCTCCCGCTCCGAAGGAGTGAGCGCGAATTCGGGCAGCGCGGCGAGCGCCGCGGCGGCGTCGTGGGCGATACGCGGCTCGCTGTGCCCGAGGCTCTGCGCCAGCAGGCGCGCGACCGCGCTGCTGCTCTCGGCCTGGAGCAGCGACCTCGTGTGTGCGACCACGTCTGCTGTCGCCGGCATGGCGCCGCGTCCGCCGCCCAGCGTGTGCAGCGTCGGGCCCGTGCGCTTGAGGAACATCAGGCGCGCGTCGCCGGCCTGCAGCGCGAACAGGCTGCGTCCGCAGCAGCGACCGGCGGGCTCGGTCAGCTGGAAGGTCGCGCTCGCAGCGCCCTTGAGGATCGCGTCGGTGCGCAGCGTCAGCTGCAGCCACTGCGGCGTCGGCTGCAGGGTCTCGGTGACGGTCGCACGCACGACGACGTCGGCGCGCTGGGCGAGCGCCAGCAGCGTCGTGGCCTGGTCCTGTCCGGGCGCGGCCAACGTGAGCAGCAAGGCCGCTGACGCCGAGCAAATCGCGTGGCTCCTCATCGCAGCAGGACCCGTTGGCGCAGGTACGCGAGGTCGAGGTCGCGGACCATGTAGTTCAGCGTCGCCATCGCTTCGTAGCCGACCGAGGGCGCCATGACCTCGGCCGCGCCGGCGAAGGAGTCGTGGAGGGAGGAGTCCCCGAACAGCCCCGTCGGCATGGCGCCCGGCGCGACCAGTCCGACCGCGTGGCCGATCTCGTGCGCGAGGATGACGCCGATGACCGACGTCCAGTCGTCGATCGCCGCCATCACCGTGTTCCAGCGGGCGCGCTCCGAGCCCGACGCGCTCTCGTAGTCGAAGCCGGGCGTCAGCACCGCGGCGTCGAGCGGGTGGCTGCCCGCAGGTGTGCCGCCCATGTCCGGGCAGAGCGGCAGGAAACGGCTCGCGAAGGTCGTTTGGTACGACGGGTAGACCTGCTGGTGGATGCGCGCCTGGTAGAGGAACATCTCCGCGGGGAACACGCCGGTGCCGGGTGCGTTGGTCGTGTTGCGGTCCGAGAAGTCCCTGTTCTGGTAGTCGAAGAACGCGCGGCCGAGCACGCCCGTGCTCTGGTCGCCGTAGGCGCGGGTGCGGTCGCCTTCGGGGTCGAGGCCGCCGAGCGCGATCTGTGCGTGCTGGAGCGCGATCGGCTCGAACGTCGTGAACCGGACCTGCACCGAGCCGTCCTCCAGGGGCTCGCCGGAGGGGTCGCGCTCGTAGAGCGTGTTCGTCTTGGCGAGGATGCCCTGCAGGGTCACCTGCTCCAGCCACGCGTTACTGCCGACGGGGTCGCCAGCCGTGGCGAGTCCGAGCCGCAGCAGGTCCTCGGCGAAGTCGGGCGCGCCGCTGCCGTCGCGGTCGAGGTCGGTGCGCACCCAGACGACCTGGGTGCGTTCGAACGGCATGACGCCGCTGGACCGCTCGTCGACCTCGAACGCGATGACGCTGGACGCGCCGACGTTGCCGCTGAGGTCGGTCGCCCGCACGACGAGGGTCCACGTGCCCTCGGACAGCGGCGCCGAGTCGGAGATCCGCAGCCGCGCTGTGCCGTAGTCCAGCTGGGCGTCGGCGAGCAGCGCCTGTGGGCTCGGGCCCGTGCCGCCGGACAGCTCCACTTCGAGCTCGCCGACCGCGACCCATTGGCTCGACGCGTCGCTGAAGGTGACGTCGACGACCCAGCCCGACGGCGGCAGGACCATGCCGTCTCGCCGCGCCTCGGGGATGCCGTTGACCGTGGCGGTGACGGTCGGAGGTGCCAGGTCGAGCGTCGAGCCCGTGCGGAAGCGGGACTCGCGGTCGGCTTCGAACCAGTTGCCGGTCAGGCGTCGTGGGCCGCCGCTGCCGCCCACGACGCGCACGCGGTAGAAGGCTTCGACGGCCAGGTCGTCGGTCGGCGTGAAGGTCACGACCCGCCCGCCGCCGCTGACCGCGAAGTCGCCGGGGATCGGCGCGCCGACGTCGTCGGTGAACTGCACGGTCGACGCGTGGACCGTCGCGGGATCCATGGGCGCGTCGAACACGACCATCAGGCGCGCGTCGAGCGCGACCGAGTCCGCGCCGTCGGCGGGCAGCAGCAGCGCGCCGGGCAGCCCGGCGTCGGACGACGTGCTGAAGGAGACGGTGGTGTCGCCTTGCGGCACGTTGCCCGCGAGGTCGTGCAGTCCGTCCTGGCCGCCTCGTAGCACCAGCGCACAGGCGGTGTCGGTCGGCAGCGGCAGCACCGGTGTCACCTGCAGCGTGTCGGTGGTGACCAACTCGACGACCGCGGGCCACGCCTCGCCGTCGGCGGTGAGCAGCACGCTGGCCTCGTCGACGAACGCCGGGTCCAAGTCCTCGTCGTAGCGGACCTGCGCGATCAGCGTGCCGGGCACCTTCAGGTCTCCCGGCGACGGGCTGCTGCTCCACACCGACGGCGGGGTCGCGTCACCGCCTGTGGTGAAGGTCAGCGTCTGCGTCGCCGCGAGCGGGTTGCCGCTGACGTCCGTGGCTGCCACTGCGCCGAGCAGGAACGCGAGCGTGTACTCCCTGTTGGCCGTCAGCGGCGCGAGCGGCCGCACCCGGAGCTTGCACTGGTCCTGCGTCGCGTCGACCGCGAAGGAGACGGCGGCGCCGAACTCGTCCTGGAAGAGCAGCGACGCGGTCGCCACGCTCGCGGGATCCATGGACTCGTCGAAAGCGAAGGTCGGCTGCACGAGCGGCGACGCGTTGGCCGTACCCGTAGGCGGCCACACGCCTGTGACCTGTGGGGACACCGCGTCGCCGGCCGTGGTGAACGAGCTCTCGAACGGGCTCGCGAGCGGGTTGCCCGAGACGTCGGTCAGCGACGTCGTCGCGACGACGAGCAGCTGGCGCTCGCCCGGCAGATCCGCGTAGGGATCCAGGACCACCGCGTCGCCTACGACCGACGCATCGCAGGCGTAGCGCGCGCCGAAGACGTCTCGGAGGTAGACCGTCTCGTCGCTGACCGAGCCCGCCGCGATCGCCTCGTCGAAGCTCAGGGTGAACGGGCCCGTGCGGCTCACGCCCGTCGCGTGGTTCGGCACATCGAAGCCCGTGACCGTCGGCGGAGTATGGTCGACGGTGCGGAACGCGACGGTCGCGGTCCGGTCGAGGATGCGTCCGTTCTGGTCAGCCGTCAGCGGCGAGACCTGCAGCGTGTAGTCGGTCTCAGGCGCGAGGTCCTGGCTCGGCGTCACCGCGACGCGGCCATTGGCGCCGTGCGTGAACGCGACCGGGACGTCCTGTTGGCTGCCCGCTGCCCGCAGCCAGGTGTCGGGGTAGGCAAACGACGCGAGCGCCATGTCCGCGTCGAACTCGAGCCAGATCACGGCGTCGACGGGGACCTGCGCCGTGCCGCTGGAAGGGACGCTGGAGATGAGACGGACCACGCCGAGGGCCGCGCCGGCGGTGCCGCCTCCGCCGTCCGCGGACAGGGCGCTGCCCCCGCCGCCTCCGCACGCGGCGAGCCCCAGCAGCGCAGCTGCTGCAAGTCCCTTGTTCCCCAACATGTATCCCTGGCGTCCGGCCCTGGTGCAGGGACTACTTCGTCTCGAAAGGGGTCACCCTTGAAGTCCCGGTACGAGCCTTCTGTTGGCCCCGTTGGCATGGGGCGGGCGGCGCCGCGCGTCCCTTGGGACTTGCCCTCGGCGCAGGTGGGCCCGTTCGGGCCAGCCGGCTCAGCCGCGGCGCAGCAGGATGCGCAGGTCCCGCACGTTGACGCCGGTCGGGCCGGGCTCGACGGTGCAGCCGAGAGATCGGAAGA
>JBERSB010000111.1:0-7516 GCA_041236755.1 Luminiphilus sp.
GCGACGAGACCGTCGCGGAGAACGCGAGGGTCTTGCCGTCCGGCGACCAGATCAGGCCGCCCTCGCGGCTGTCGCGGATCGAGATCCGGTGCAGGCGGTCGTGGATGCCGACGAGGTCGACGACGACCTTGCCGTCCTTGCGCGCGGACTCTTCGTCGTCGCTGCGCTTCGCCGTGGCCTCTGCTGCCTCCTTGTCCCCGTCCTCGCCCTTCTTCTCGGGCTTGGACTTCTTCGGCTTCATGGCCGCCATCGCCTTCTCGAGCGTGCGGTCGCGGCTGGTCAGCTCTTCGGTGTCCGCGGTCAGGTTGACGTAGAAGACGTCGGACTCCTCGCCGTCACGACGGCTCGTGAACGCGATCCGCTTGCCGTCGCCGGACCACGCCGGGCTGCCGTCGTAGTCGGGGTGGCGCGAGAGGTTGTAGGGCTTCTGCGTGCCGTCCAGCGAGACGATCCAGACGTCCGAGTTGTAGTCTGAGTCCTGCGTCGCGTAGGTGAGCCACCGGCCGTCGGGCGACCAGTCGAACTGCGGCATCGACCAGGCCTCGACGACCTGCCGGTGGTCGCCGCCGTCGCCGTCCATCACGAAGATGTCGCTCTGCCGCGTGTATGCGATGTGGTCGCCGGCGGGGCTGCGCGTCAGGTTGCCCTCGACCTCGCGGTCGTCGGTGACCTGGCGCAGCGAGAACTCGTCCGCCAGCCACCAGATGCCGTCGTCCCGGTCGTGCGTCGCTTCCCAGATGTCGAACTCGCCGGCGACGTCGCTGACGAAGAACAGCCGCTTGCCGTCCTCGCTGAACGCGACGCTGGTCTCGTTGTGCGGGGTGTCGGTGACGCGGCGCGGCTCCTTCAGGATGCGGTCCATCACCCAGACGTCTTCACCGGACACGAACGCCATCTGCTTGCCGTCCGCAGTGAACGCGATGTCGGTCGCCGAGTTCTCCACGCGGCGCTCGAGCGCCACGGCGTGGTCGTCGCCCGAGGCGCGCAGCGCGATCGGCTGCAGCTGGCCGGAGCGCGTGTCGATCTTCATCAGGTCGAAGCGGCGACGCACGAGCATCGTCGTGCCGTCCTTCGAGATGCTCGGAAAGGCAACGCCGTCGTCGCTGCGGTCCAGCGCGCCGCACCGCGTGACCCGCCGCACGACGTCGCTGCCGAGGCTCCGCTGGTAGACGTCGAACGTGCCGTCGGGGTCGCTGACGTAGTAGTAGGTCTTGCTGTCGGGCGCCCAGACAGGGTTCTGGCAGGCGATGTTCTGGAACTCCGGCTGGTCCTCGTCGAGGCGCTCGATCGTCACCGGCGACTGCCGCAGGTCTGCGTACCACAGCTGCGCCGACTGCGTGCCGCGGTGCCCCTTGCGCGACCACATCGGCCGCCCCCGCACGAACAGCAGGTGGTCACCGTTCGGCGAGAGCGCGGCCTGCGCCATGGCGACGTCGATCATCATGCGCTTGGGCTTCTCGCCGTTGATGTCGACGGCGAACAGCCGCGACGACTCGGAAGAGTGGAAGCCGCGGTCCGTGCGCATCGTCACCAGCAGCTTGGCCCCGTCGGGTGTGAACCCGTGCACCGTCTTGCGTTCCGAGCCGTGCGTCAGCTGCTGTGGCGCGCCGCCCGTGACTGGCACGCGGTAGAGCTGCGAGCTGCCGTCGCGGTTGCTGGAGAACACGATCGCCTGCTGGTCCGGCGTGAACCAGGGCGAGCCGTCATCGCTCGGGTGCGTGGTCAGGCGCCGCGCGGCGCCGCCGTCGGACGGCGCGATCCACACGTCGCCCCGCCAGGCGAACGCGACCTGCGCCCCGTCGGGCGAGAGCTGCAGGTCGCGGGGCAAGCGGATGGTGCGGTCCTGCGCGAACGCGGACGCCGCCAGGGAGAGGGAGACAAGGAGATGCAGACGGTTCATGCCGACCCCATTTTGTCGGCGCCGTGAGGTTTGGCTACCGCCTCCGGAGGACCGTTACACGCAGAAGACCTGGCGTGTCGGTGCGCAGGTGCACATACGGCCGGGCGGTTTGACACGCGCTTCGCTGTGCACGATTGTGATGTCGCCGCGCAGCTCGCCTCGTCGCGCTGGCCCAGACAATGCACCACATCCACCGCATCGCGATGGCCGCGCTCGTGGCGTCGTCGCCGGTCCTGCTCGCGCCTGCCGCGCGCTCCCAGGCCGCCCCCGTCAAGGTCTACCTGCTCGCCGGCCAGTCCAACATGGTCGGGATCGGCGAGGTCACGGGTGGCGGGACCCGCTGGGGCGAGGAGTTCCTCGAGCCGACGGTCTCCGTGTATGCGGGCGGCTACGACGCGGCCGCGGACTACGGGGCGTTGCAGGCGAAGGAGACCGTCGTGCTGGAGGCGTTCGGGGGCGTGCGGCCGACGCCGTACCCGGGCGGCGGCACGCGCGTCACGCGCGGACGGTTGCAGGTGCGCGAGACCGGCGTCTACGAGCTGCGTCCGGGATACGGCAGCTCGACCTGGAACGTCATGACCGTCGACGGCGTCGAGGTGCACCGCCGCGAACCGGGCGGCGCGTCGACGTTCACGCCGATCCGGCTCGAGGGTGGCGAGGCCGTGCCGTTCGAGATCGTCTACCTCACCGAGCACGCCGACGGCCTCGGTTGGATCGCGCGCGTCGACGTGCCGGGCACGCTCTCGACGGTGGTCAAGCAGGACAAGAAGTTCTGCTACCTCGTCGACGACTCGGGCCGCTGGCGCGCGCGCGACGACGTCTTCTACAAGGGCGTGGTCACCGCGACCGCCAACCAGTGGCTCAGCGTGGGCTGTGGTGCCGGCGCCAACAAGATCGGGCCCGAGCTCGGCTTCGGCCACGTCGTCGGCGACCACCACGAGGAGCCGGTGCTGTTGCTCAAGGCCTCGCAAGGCAACCGCTCCTTGGGGTGGGACTTCCTGCCGCCGGGCAGCGAGCGGTTCGAGCGCGACGGTCGCGTCTACGCCGGCTACAAGGACTCAGCGGCATCGTGGGACAAAGGCAGCGAGCCGCAGGCGATCAACTGGTACGCAGGCAAGCAGTACGACGACTGCTTCGGCGCCGCCAAGGAGGTGCTCGCGGACTTCGACGCGCAGTTCCCGCACTGGGCGGGGCGCGGCTACGAGATCGCAGGCTTCGTCTGGTGGCAGGGCCACAAGGACCAGGGCAACGCGGCGCACGCCGAGCGCTACGAGCAGAACCTCGTGCACCTGATCCGCACGCTGCGTCGCGAGTTCGACGCGCCGGCGGCACCCTTCGTGTGCGCGACGATCGGCTTCGGAGGCTGGGACATGTCGGGCAACGCAGAGGCGGTCGCCGAAGCGCAGCTGGCGGTCAGCGGCGACGCGGGCCGCTACCCGGAGTTCGCCGGCAACGTGAAGACCGTCGAGACGCGGGGCTTCTGGCGGACGGCCGAGGCGTCGCCGCGCAACCAGGGCTTCCACTACAACCAGAACGCCGAGACCTACATGTTGGTCGGCGAAGCGCTCGGCAGGGGCATGCTCGAGCTGCTCGCGCGCTGACGCGCGGTCAGCGCCTGCGCGCCCGGCTCAACGGCTGCCAGGGCACCGCGCCGCCGCGCTGCATGTGGCGGCGGAGCTTGGCCGCGAGCTCGCGGAACCTCGCGGGTTCACGCTCGCGCAGGTCGACCTCCTCGTGCGGGTCTTCCGCGAGGTTGTAGAGCTCGAACGGCCGCTGGGGGTTGTTCTGCAGCAGCTTCCAGTCGCCGGAGCGCACCGCCCACACGGGCTGGCCCATGTAGCGGAGGTTGCCCTCACGCCTCGTCCAGAACAGGTCGCGTTCGACCTGCTGGCGCGCGCCGCGCAGCGTCGCGAGCATGCTGACGCCGTCGATGCCCGCGGGCACAGGCACGCCGGCTGCTTCGCAGCAGGTCGCGAACAGGTCCATGCTGAGCGTCACCTGATCGGTGGTCGTCCCGGGTGCGATGTGGCCGGGCCAGGCAGCGGCCTGCGGCACGCGCACGCCGCCTTCGTAGAGGTCCTGCTTGCCGCCGCGGAGCGACCCGTTGCTCGCCCCTACGCCGAGCTGGCCGCCGTTGTCGCTCGAGAACACGACCAGCGTGTCGTCGGCGTGCCCCGCCTGCTCCAGCGCCTCGAGCACCTCGCCGATGCCGTGGTCGAGGTGCTCGATCAGCGCCACGAGCCGCGCGCGCTTCGGCGCCATGTCCGGCGCGCGGCGCCGCACCTTGTCGAGCCAGTCCTTCGGCGGCTGGATGGGAGTGTGCGGCGCGTTGTAGGCGAGGTAGAGGAAGAACGGCGCGGCACCGTCCTGCGCCCGCAGGAAATCGACGGCCCAGCGCGAGAACAGGTCCGTCGCGTGTCCGTCTGCCTGGATCGGCTCGCGGTCGCGGCGCATGTAGTTGTTGCCCGCGCGCCGGTGATGGAAGTAGTCGTCCATCATGTCGCCGAGGAAGCCGTGGAACAGGTCGAAGCCCTTGGCGTTCGGGAGGCACTCCGGCTGGTCCCCGAGGTGCCACTTGCCGACGCACGCCGTGCGGTAGCCCGCGCCCTTGAGCACTTCGGGCAGCAGGCTCGCCGCAGGCGCGAGGTAGCCCCAGCTGTCCTGGGGTGCGTGCGTGCGGATGACGCCCGGCACCCCGACCAGCTCCGGATAGCGGCCGCTCAGGAGCGCGGCGCGCGTCGGTGAACACACCGGGCAGTTGGCGTAGGCAGACGTGAACTTCAGGCCCCTGGCCACGAGCGCGTCGATCGCGGGCGTCCGGAGGTCCTCTGCGCCGTAGCACGACAGGTCGCCGTAGCCGAGGTCGTCGACGAGGATGACGACGATGTTGGGCTGCGGCGGCTGCTCTTGCGCTCGCGCACCACACGTCGCGAGCGTCGCCAGGAGGGTCACGGACAAGAGCGAGGCGGTGGTCTGCATGGAGGGGTCCTTGCGGGCGCCGAGGACATGCGTGCGCGTCGGCGTCGGAGAGGCTACCGCCGGCCGGCGCAGATGGCAGGGCGCGCGCCGCCCGACGCGTGACCTGTCCGACGTTCGCGGATGTAATCGGGCCGTGACGAACGGCGACCACGGAGGCCGATGAAGCGCCCGAAGATGCTGTGGACGGTGGTGGCGCTGTCTGTCGTGGCCTGCCGGGCCCCGACGCCGCGCGAGGCCCCGCGGAGGCCCAACGTCGTGCTCATGATGGCCGATGACCTCGCGTCCAACGACCTGTCGTGCTACGGCGGCCGCAACATCGAAACGCCCTGCATCGATCGACTCGCTGCGCGCTCGCTGCGCCTTACCAGCTACTACGCAGGCAGCACCGTGTGCACGCCGTCGCGGATGGCGCTGTTGTCGGGCGCCTACCCGGCGCGCCTCGGGTGGCGCTGGGGCGTGCTCGGCTACGGCTTCCCGCCGAAGACGGGCATGTCCGCCGACGTCTACACGATCGCCGAGGCGTTCCGGGACGCGGGCTACTACACGGCCATGACCGGCAAGTGGCACCTCGGCGACCAGAGCATGGAGCCAGGCGAGCAAGGCTTCTCCTCGTCGCTCTACATCCGCATGTCCAACAACCAGAACCGCGACATGTACCGGGACGGCGCGCTGGTCGAGGCGGACTGGGACAACCGCACGCTGACCGAGGCGTTCACGCGCGAGGCGATCCGCGTGATCGAGGCCGACCGCGACGAGCCGTTCTTCCTCTACGTGCCGTTCAGCGCGCCGCACTTCCCGGCAGCGCCGCACCCCGCGTGGGCCGGCCGCTCGGGCGACGGCCGCGCAGCGAAGTACAAGGACGTCGTCGAGGAGCTGGACGCGCGCGTGGGGCAACTGCTGGACGCGCTCGCCGCGAGCGGCAAGGCAGACGACACGATCGTGATTTTCACTTCGGACAACGGCCGGCAGAGCGGCCAGGAGGCCGCGGAGCCGGATCCGCTCTACCGCGGCAAGAAGTGGCAGTCCCTCGAGGGCGGGACGCGCGTGCCGTGCATCGTGCACGGCCCCGGGCGCGTCCAGGCGAGGCACAGCGACGCGGTGGTCTCCGCGATGGACCTGTTCCCGACGCTCGCGTCGGCGTGCGGCGTCAAGTTGGACCTGCCGGACCGCGCGCAGCAGCTCGACGGCGTCGACCTCTGGCCGCTGTTCACAGGCTCACGCGCAGGCGGCGCCGCCGGCCGCGCAGAGCTGCTCTACTGGCACGGCAAGGGACAGGCCACCGCGCTGCGCTCGGGTCGCTGGAAGCTGCGCTTCCACGCAGGCAAGGACAAGCCGGAGGATCCTGCGCTCACGAGCGGTCCCGAGCTCTACGACTTGGACGCAGACGTCTTGGAGCGCGAAGACGTCTCGGCGGCGCACCCCGACGTCGTGCGCAGCATGATGGCGCGCGCACGCGCGCTCTTGGAAGGCGTCTACGCCGAGCAGGTCCCGGTCGGTACCACGCCGGATGCTCTGCCGACGCACGCGCCGGTCGCGGCGCGCGACGTCTGGGGCCCGTGGCTCGACGCCGCGGCGAAGTAGCCGCTGCGTTTCCTCGCCGGGATGCGGGCTGGGCTCATGTGCGGCGCTCGCTATCCTCACGCGCATCACGAAGGCGACACGCCGATCCGACCAAGACCAAGACCGTGCTCGATCTCCGCGCTCCGCTCTGTCTGACCTGCCTGCTCGCGGCCACGGCCTGCGTGCCGGGCCTCAGGCGTCACCATTACTTTGACAAGAAGGAGCAGCCGCACGCCGCGTCATGGGGCTACGAGGGCGCTGGCGCGCCCGAGCACTGGGCCGAGCTCAGCCCTGACTACCATCTCGCCGAGGACGGTCGTCGGCAGAGCCCTGTAGACATCCGCGGGGCGGCGCAGCAAGAGCTGCCTGCGCTCGGCTTCGACTACCGCGAGGTGCCCGTCAGGATGGTCTATAACGGCCACAGCGTGCAGGAGAACGAGGACGGCAACAGCCACCTCGTCGTCGGCGACAAGCGCTTCAAGCTCGAGCAGTTCCACTTCCACTCGCCGAGCGAGCACACCGTCGAAGGCGAGCCGTTCGCGATGGAGCTGCACTTCGTTCACGAAGGCGCCGATGGGGAAGTCGCCGTCGTGAGCGTCCTGATCGAAGAGGGTGACCACAACGAAAGCTACGACCTCATCTGGTCGAAGCTGCCCGACGACACCAACCGCAACGTGCGCGCTGCTGCGTTGATCCGGGTCCAAGACCTGCTCCCTCAGCGCCGCGGCTACTACGCATACCAGGGATCCTTCACGACGCCGCCGTGCACCGAAGGCGTGCGCTGGTTCGTGATGCGGGAGCCGGTGCAGCTCTCCAAGGCGCAGATCGCGACGTTCCGCAAGGTGATCTTCCACAACAACCGGCCCGTGCAGCCGCTCCACGGCCGCGCGATCTCGGAGTCGCGCTGATCCCGTGCGAACCGCGCAGACCCTCTTTGGCCGAACGCTCGCGCTTCGGCTGACCGCAGCCGCGGTGATCGGCGGGACACTGACCGGACCGGTCACCGCTCAGCGAGAAGAGGAGGTCGCTGACATCGCCGGCCGGCTCGAGCTGTTCTTCGACGACTTCCTGCTGGAG
>JBERSB010000112.1:0-6534 GCA_041236755.1 Luminiphilus sp.
CCCCGCGCAGCTACCCGACGGTTGCGTTCCTCGCCATGAACCCGCGCAACCTCTCGAGCGGCTTCGAGATCGCGCTGACGTTCGGCGTCGACTACGCGCACCTCGCGGACGCCGGGCACCGCATCCCGGACATCCTGGAGGCAGCGGTCCAGAGCGGCCTCGCCGAAGACGAGCGGGCGGCGGCGCTGCATTCGGTGCGCATCGAGATCGGCGAGGCCGGCGCGAGCTCGATCGACTACGCCGTGCTCGTCACGTTCGGCGGCGACGCGGCGGAGCACTACCACGACCTGCACCGCAAGGTGAACGCGCTGCTCGTCGCCGCGTGCGCCGAGCGCGACATCGGCATCCCGTTCCCGCAGCTCCGGCTCCACGGTATACCGCTCGCGCCGCCTGCGAACGCCTCGGGCAGCGAAGCCGGCGGCGCTACGGAGCCCCGCTGAAGAACGTCAGCAGCATCGGGCGCACGAGGTCGTCGCCGACGTCCAGCTGACGTAGCGCGTCCTCGGCCGTCGTGCCCACCAGCTCGCACGGCGTCGCATCGCAGCCGGCGCGGCGCAGCGCTCGGGTACAGCTGTGCGCGCCCTCGCGCAGCGAGGCGTCGTCGCGGTCTCCCAGGATGCAGAGCAGCGGCGCCTCCTTGAGGCAGTCGAACACCGCGCCGCGGTTGCCGGCCGGCAGCGGCGCGCCGACGACCAGCCGGCCCGCGAGGCCGTCCGTCGTGGGCGTCAGCGTGCTCCGCGCGACGGCCACCCCGCCACCACCGAATCCCGCGAGGAAGCGCAGCGGCGACAGGCCGACCGCCGCGCGCTCGGCGCCAAGGTCCCGGAACAGCGCGGTCGCGCGCGCGCCGGTCGGCTCGAACACAGCCCGCACGACCACCTCGACCCCGGCAGGCGCCAGCGCCGAAGCCGCCAGGTCGCCGAGTCGCCGCTCACGGTCGTCGGCGGCGATCCAGAGCACTGCGCAGGGCGCCTGCTCTCGAGCACGCACAGCGCCGCCACGCGGGTCCTCGAGGAAGCGCACCACCGGCGCCGTCACCAGGTCGCGCGCCGTGCCGAACTGGAAGATGTAGTCGCGGTGGGTGCGCCCCGGGTAGCGCTCGGAGCGCACGGGCACTCCCTTGCGCACCAGCTCGTCGCGCATCAGCTGTCCGCACAAGGACAACCCGGGCAGCTCTCGCTGCGCCCACGCCACGTACGCCGGGCAATCGCTCTTGTCGGTGTAGAGCCACGTCGACGCGCGGCGGCGCAGCTCGAGGTCGTCGCCGAACACCCCGTCGAGCGCCATGTGGTGGCAGCGCACGTCGTAGACCCCCGACAGCAGCACCGCGCCGCGCAGCGCGCGCTTGGGCACGCCCGCGAGCGCCAGCTTGCGGTCGTCGTAGGCGAGCCAGCTGCAAAGGTGCGCGCCCGACGAGTGCCCCATGACGAACAGGCGGTCGCCGTCGTAGCCGAACTGCTCGCCGTGGCGGTGCAGATAGCCGAGCGCGTGCGCGCAGTCGACGACCATCACGTCCGGCTTAGCGAACGGGAACAGCTGCGTGTTGATGACCGCGCACGCGAAGCCCCGCTCGGCGAGCGTCGCGCCGACCCGAGAGAACAGGTCCTTGCTGCCGCCGGTCCAGGCTCCTCCGTGCACGAACATCACCAGCGGCGGCGGCGCGTCGGCCGCAGGCACGAACAGATCCAGCCGGTTGCGTCTCGGCTGGCGCGCCGCGTCGGAGTACTGCACGTCCTCGTGCAGCGTGTAGGGCTCCTGGGGAGCCAGCGCGAGGGCGAAGAGGGTGAGCGTGGCGAGCATCGATGGGCGCAGCGCCTCGGCGCCGCGTGGACCTGGTCGTCGGGCCGTCTTCGGCGTCACTTCGCCTTGCCGAGCAGGTACGCGACGAGGTCCCTCAGCTCGTCGGCCGACAGCCGGTCGACGAGGTCCTTGGGCATCGGCGACATCGGCGAGCCCTCGACCTTCTCGACGTCGGCGACGAGCACGCGCATCGGCGCTGCGTCGGCCTTGGCCTCGACGACCTCGTAGATCTCCATGTCGCCGTCCCAGGTCTTGTGCACGACACCGAAGTAGGCGGTGCCGTCCTTCTTGGTCAGCACCTTGCCCGAGTACTGGTCGCTGACGACCTTGGAGGGCTCGATGATCGACTCCAGGAGGTCCTGCGGCCGCATCTTGTTCTTGAGGCTCGTCAGGTCCGGGCCGCCGAAGCCGCCCTCGCCCTCGAAGTAGTGGCACGACGCGCAGCCGACGGCGTGGAACAGGTTGCGGCCGCGGCCCTTGTTACGGCCGTCGAAGCCCTGCGCCACGAGCGCGGGGATGTCGCCTGCCTGCCAGTCCCGTCCGGGGCCCTTGGGCGGCTTGCTGTTGAAGCGCTGCTTCTTGGCGCGCGCCCGGCCGACGTCGAACTCCAGCGCCATGCGCTGCTCTTCGGTGCACTGCTCCCAGTGGCCGTCGATGATGCGGATCACGAACCCGTCGTAGCTCGCGCCGCCCGAGCAGCCGCGGGCCTGCTGCAGGAAGCGGAAGACCGTGCGCCGCTGCGCGACGGTCCAGCCGTGCTCGACGAGCCGCAGCGAGTCGGCGATCGCCAGCTGCCCGATCGGCGGCATGTTCGCCATCATCTTGTTGATGACGCCGCCGTAGCTGCCGTTCCGCGTCGCCAGCTCCGCCCACGCGGGCGGCTCCGACGGCCGCATCTGCGCCAGCATCGGCACCGCCTTGGCCAACAGCCCCGGCGCGTCGACGTAGGCGAGCACCTCGCACAGGTCGGCGTCGACCCGCTCGTCGCCGGTCGGGAACACCGGCAGCATGCGGTCGGAGACCAGCTGCTGCACGCCGCGCGACACCGGCCCCAGCCTCATCAAGGCGAGCGCGTGCACGCGGATCCACGCGATGGTCTGCTCGCGCGTCAGCTCCTGGCCGTCGCCGTCGCTCCCTGGACGGAACCAGCCGAGCGCGCCCAGCAGCGGCTCGAGGTCCTGCTCCGAGCCGCGCCGCGCCAGCGCCATCAGGCCGGCGAACGCGCGGTCCGGGCGCTTGGGGTCGACGTCGAGCGCGGCCGCTGCGAGCTCTTCGTAGGGGCGGCGCTCGAGGGCGATCCGCATCGTGACGAACGGGTCGGTGCCCGGATGCTCCGCGTCGAGGATCTCCTGCGCCGGGCGCGACTCTTCCGCCGCCCACGGGACCGGCTCGCCCCAGCGCTCCAGGCTGGCGGGCTCGCCGTCGAGCAGCGGCAGGCGCACGATGCGCGACGGCAGCCCGCGACCGCCGGCGACCACGTAGATGCAGTCCGGCGTCACGGGGCTCCAGGTGATGTCCGCGACCGGCCAGGGCGCGCCGACGATCCAGGGCTTGCCCTCGCGGTAGAGGGTGCCGAAGGTCCAGTCGAGGCCGAAGATGCCCCCGCGCTCCCCCGGCACGTAGGTCATGCCGGTCGGCGAGCCGGGGCCGATGTCCTGCAGCGCCGGCGGCGCGTCCGGGTAGTCCGGCGCCCACTTGGCCGAGCCCTTGCGCCAGCCGTAGTCGACGCCGCTCTGTCCGGCGAGCCAACGGGTCGGGCGGTACCACGGAGTCCCCATGTCCCACTCCATGTCGGCGTCGTAGATGACGACCTGGCCGTTGGGCAGGACCGCGAAGTCGAACGGGTTGCGGAACCCGCAGCAGATCAGCTCCCAGCGCTCGGCGTCGGGGTCGATCTGGTAGAGGCAGCCGCCCGGCGGCGAGTAGCCGCCCCAGAAACCGCGGGCGTCGTTGATGCGCGGCGTCAGCCGGTCCTCCTGCCACTCCGACGGCACGCGGTTGGCGTCCAGGTCGGTCAGCTTGGTCATGTTGCCGTTGAGCACCAGCAGGTGCTCGCCGTCGGGCGCGACCTCGATCGAGTGCGGGCCGTGCTCGCCGCTGCCCTCGAACTTCCGCAGCAGCTCGACGTGCTCGAGCAGATCGTCGCCGTCCTTGTCCGTGACCCGGTAGAGACCGTCCTGGCCACCGTTGACGACGGCGTAGAGCGCGCCCTTGAACCACAACAAGCCGTGCGCGCCGCTCAGCTCGGCGGGCATCTTCTCGAACGTGGTGACTTCAGAGACCTCCTGGGCCGGCGTGATCCGGAACAGACCCGCCTTGCGCTGGTCGCACGAGTAGAGGCGGCCGCGGTCGTCAGCGCAGAGCGACACCCAGGAGCCGAGCGCTCGGGGCACCTCGAGCACCGTCGCGGCGCCTGGCACCGGGCCGCCCGAGGCCATCCGCAGGTCGCCGGCAGGGAACGCGACCTGCGGCGCGAAGGCGTCGACGGCGGCGCCGCCGAGCGCGTCGCGACCCAGGGTGCCGGACCACACGACGTCGCCACCGAGCGGCCCGAGCACCGTCGCAGCGCTCCAGGAGGCGGCGTCGAAGCCCGGGCGGTCCCAGCCGTCCGGGTCGTCGCCGCTGCAACGCCATGCCGCGTCGCTCACCCGGTCGCCGCGGTCGTCCCCGCGGCTCCAGCTGAGCCGCGCCACCATGCCGGCGGGGCCGCCGTCGTTCCACGCGTGCACGGCGACGACGTTCTCGCCGGCCTTGAGCATGCTCGCGACGTCGAGGGTCGTCGGCGACTCCCAGGAGTCACCGTTGCCCGCGCGCTCGCCGTTGACGTAGATCCGGCAGTGGTTGTCGGCCGAGACGCTCAGGCGCGCCTTCTCAGGCGCGGCCTTCAGCGCGAAGGCGCGGCGGAAGAACAGCTCCTCTTCGGCTTCGGGCGCGGCGTCCCACAGCCACTGCGGCGTCGGGCCGTCCTGCTTGCCCTGCTCGAGCGCGGCCTTCTGCACATACGCGCGCAGCAGCGGCGGCACGCTCTGGCGGCGCTGCGCCGCGGTCTGCCCGTCCAGCTTCCGCAGCTGCAGGCCGCGGTACCAGACCTTCATCTTCGGGCCGCGGTGCACCTGCAGCGCGATGCGGCCGGCGGGCGGGGCCTTGGCGCGTTCGTCGAGCAGCGCCGTGCACAGCTCGCCGTCCAGCTCGTGGAAGACGAGGTCACCGACCGCGACGATGCGCAGGTCCCGCCACTCACCGAAGTCGACCGGAGCCTTGGCCGGCGCCGCCAGCGTACCGATCGTCTCACGCCCGGCGTCGGTCCAGCGGACGAACTGCCCGTGCTGCGCGACGATGCCGCCCGCACCCTCGCCGTAGAGCATCGCGGCGTACTCGGGCTTGGGGTGCACGTCGCACTGGTAGCCCGCGATGCCGAACGCGCGCTTGGGCAGCTCGCGGCTGCGATACTGCACGCCGCCGTTGTTGTCGCCCTCCATGCGCACCTGCAGGCGCAGCTCGAAGTCGCCGAAGGTGCCCTCGTGGATCAGGAAGGTGTTGGCCTTCAGGTCGACGCCGTGCGTCGATCCGCAGAGCGCGCCGCCGTCCACGGTCCACACGTCCGGGTCGCCGGACCAGCCGCTGAGCGTCCGGCCGTCGAAGAGCGGGGCCGCGGGCGCCGCGCCCTGGCAGGTCACGGCGGCCGTCAGCAGCGAGGCCGCGAGGGCCGTCGAGAAAGTCGTGCGCATGGGACGCCCAGTGTCACCGACGGTTCACGCCCAGTCCATCGGGTGCAGGTCGGCGGCCCCGCCCGGATGGCCCGCCGCGTGCTAACCTGCTTGCATGCGCTTTCTCCCCCTGATCCTCGGCGCGCTCGTACTCGCCGTCCCCGCCAAGGCCGACAAGTTCTGGCTCAGTGACCCCGCTGAGCAGGAGAAGGCCGCCGCCGGCTCCGCGCCCGACGTCGTGCACGGCGTCCTGCTGCTCGAGGACGAAGCCGGCTACCACGTCCGCGTCGTCGGCGGCGAGGTGGTGCTGCCCAAGGCCAGCGTGTTCCGCGTCGACTCGGACGACCTGACCCTCGAGGCCGTCACCGCGGCCGAAGCCGAGTCCAAGGAAACCGGCGCCCGCGCCAACGAGGAGCGACGCCTCGCCCAACAGGTCCGCCGCGCCGAGCGCGACGTGCGGATCGCCGAGGCCTCGGCGCGCCGCAGCGCGCGCAGCACCGCACAGGCGTCGGGCACGCGGCGCACGGCCGAGCCCGAGCGCTTCGACCCGGTCGTCGGCGTCTCGACGGGCCCGAACGCGCAGTTCGAGGAGATCCGCGCGGCCCGCGCGGCCTGGAGCCGCACCGGCGACCGCCGCTACCTGCGCGAGCTCCGCCGCCTCCGCCGGCTGCGCTGACGCTGCGAGCAGCCCCGGGGCAGCCCCCCCCTCCCCGGCGGCGCGCTGTGGCCCTCAGGACCCGGCCTGCTGCGCGATCGACTCCAGCTCTTCCCAGCGCGCGTAGAGGCTGGCGAGCTCGTCCGGCAGCGCCTCGCGGCGCGCCGTCAGCTCGGCCAGTCGCTCGGTGTGCGCGGCCTCGTAGATGCTGGGCTGGCCCAGCTGTGCGTCCACCTCGACGAGCTCCGCCTCGGCCGCCTCGATCCGCCCGGGCAGTGCTTCGAGCTCCTGCTGCTCGCGGGTGCTGAGCTTCTTGGGCCTGGACGCAGGCGCCTCGGCCTGTCGTTGCACCTGCGCGCGCGCCTTGTCGCG
>JBERSB010000113.1:0-2346 GCA_041236755.1 Luminiphilus sp.
GGAGAGAACATCCAGGTCCGGCGCTTCGTGCGCATGGAGATGGGCGGCTGAGGCAGCCTCACGCGCTCGCCCTTCCACGCGCGCGCGGCCACGCTGCTCGCCCCTGGGCTCCCGAGGCCCCGCCGACCCGGCAGCACAGCTCGTGCACGTGGGCAGATGCTTTGTTTCCGCGGGTGCGTTGGTAGCCTGCTATCCATGAGCACGAGCGAGCCCGCCAGTCCAGGTGCGGACGGCCCGACGGTCGAGCCGCCCCGGCAGATCAAGCGGATCCTGCTGAAGATCAGCGGCGAGAGCCTGGGTGAGGGCGGCGTCGGCGTCTCGCCGACGGTCGTCGCCGAGGTCGCCGGGCAGATCGCTCGCGTGCACCAGCTCGGCGTCGAGGTCGCGGTCGTCTGCGGCGGCGGCAACCTGATGCGCGGCGCCGAGTTCGCCAAGATGGGCACCAACCGCACGACCGCGGACCACATGGGCATGCTCGGCACGGCGATCAACGCGCTGGCGCTGCAGGACGGCCTCGAGCGCGCGGGCGTCGAGACGCGCGCCGCGTGCGCCGTCGAGATGAAGACCGTCGCCGAGCCCTACATCCGTCGCCGCGTGATCCGCCACCTCGAGAAGGGCCGCGCGGTCGTGCTCGCCGGCGGCACCGGCAACCCCTACTTCACGACCGACACCGCGGCGGCGCTGCGCGCGACCGAACTCGGCGTCGACGCGATCTTCAAGGCGACCAAGGTCGACGGCGTCTACACCGCCGATCCTGCCAAGGACCCGAACGCGCGCCGTTTCGACCGCCTCAGCTTCCGCGAGGCGCTCGACCGCGACCTCCAGGTCATGGACCGCACGGCGTTCACGCTGTGCATGGAGAACCAGATGCCGATCATGGTCTTCGACATGTTCACGCCGGGGAACATGGAGCGTGCCGTGCGCGGCGAGGACATCGGCACCTGGGTCGCCTGACCCTCCCGCGAGCTGCCCACGAGCGCATCGCTGCAACCAACCGAGCCATGGAACCCTACGACCTCATCCTCGAAGACCTGAAGGAGAAGACCGACAAGACGCAGCAGCACCTGCGCGATCAGCTCGGGACCATCCGCACCGGCCGCGCTTCGCCGGCCCTGGTCGACACCATCCGCGTCGACTACTACGGCGCGCCGACGCCGCTCAACCAGGTCGCGCACATCTCGGTGCCCGAAGCGCGGCAGCTGATGATCAAGCCGTTCGACGCGTCGCCCGACGTGATCCGCGAGATCGAGAAGGCGATCCTCAAGAGCGACCTGGGCCTCAACCCGCAGGGCGACGGCAAGGCGCTGCGGCTCGTGATGCCGCCTTTGTCCGGCGAGCAGCGCACGAAGCTCGTGGCCAAGGTGAAGGACCTCGTCGAGCAGAACCGGGTCGCGCTGCGCAACGAGCGCCGTGACGCCAACAAGCAGGCCGACCAGATGAAGAAGGACGGCGACATGACCGAGGACCAGCTGAAGAAGGCGCACGACCTGATCGACAAGGCGCTCAAGGCCTGCGAGGCCAAGCTCGACGACGCGCTGAAGGCGAAGTCGCGCGAGATCCTCGAGGACTGATCCCGCCTTGCGCTGCCGGCGCGCACGCGCTCTCATCTCGTCCCCGCCGGGCGTGCGCCCGGCGACCCGCTTCACGGGGGCGTAGCTCAGTTGGTAGAGCAGCGGCCTTTTAAGCCGGTGGTCGCAGGTTCGAGCCCTGCCGCCCCTACCACCTCTCTCTCATCCTGACCCTGCCTGCAGCGCTGGCTGCGGGCGTTCTGTCGGGGCTCTGGCCTGGGGGTGCCGGGGTTGGGCAGCACCCGTCCCATCCTGATCCTCGCCCGGTATGCTCCAGCCGCCGGTCCTCCCGACGGCAGCGCGCGATGCTCGATCCCCAGTTCCTGGACATGCTGGTCTGCCCGGCCACCCGCCAACCGCTGCGCGAGGCTACCGAGGCGCAGCTCAGCGCGGCCAACGCGGCGGTCGCCGCGGGCGAACTGCGCAATCGCGGAGGCAACGCCGTGACCGAGCCGTTGTCCGGTGCGCTCGTGACGGCCGACGGGGCCTGGCTCTATCCGGTGCAGCAGGGCATCCCGATCCTGCTCGCGCCCGAGGCGATCCCTGCGACCGATCCCGCGAGTCGCTGACGCCGATCTGCCGATAGGCAACCGACGGCTGCCGAGCCCGGTCTCGCCGGTCATCTCGCCCGGCCACAGGCCCCTGTGAGCCCTCCAATTTGCCGCCTGCCGGTTGGGCGGTCATGGGCCCAACCGCTATCCTGTTTGCCCCGATGTCGACCAAAGACGAACAACCCACGGCGAGCGCGCCGTCTCCCGAAGAGTCCTTCGACGAGCTG
>JBERSB010000114.1:0-7670 GCA_041236755.1 Luminiphilus sp.
GCGCATGGGGCAGCTGCTGCGCGCCGAGATCGTCGAACGGCTCGACGAGGCCGACACGACGACAGCAGCTGCGCTCGACCGCGTCGACTTCACCGGCGTCGCGCTCGAGTCGCTGGACTCCTCGTTCTTCGCGCCTGCGCTGCGGGTGCTCGACGAACAGTTCGGCGATCAGCCCGTGCTCCAAGCTCGGCTGCTGCAGGCGACGGCCAGGCGGATGCTCGGCGCCGGCCTCCGCGAGGCCGCAGCCACCCCGCAGCGGCGCGCGCTCGAGCTCCGCACCGAGCTGCTCGGGGAGCGGCACCCGGACACGCTGGAATCGACCATCAACATGGGCCGCCTCGAACGCCTCCGCGGCGACCTGCAGGCAGCTGCGGCATCGTACCGCCGGGCGCTGACGGCTGCGCGTGAGACCCTCGGCGACCAGGACCGGGTTACCCTGCGAGCCGTGATGGAGCTCGCCGACTGCGTGCTCGCGCTGGGCCAAGTCCAAGAGGCAGAGACGCTCGGACGCGAAGCGCTCGCAGGCTACGAGCAGCTCCTGGGCAAAGAGCACGTCAACACGATGCTGGCCGGACGCCTGGTCGGAAACGCGTTGCTGCGACAAGGCAGGCTCGAGGAAGCAGCGATCGTCGCGCGCGAGAACCTGGAGCTCGCCCGCGCACAGCCGTCCCGGGGCTCGGGACACCTCGCGAACTACGCGGAGGCCTACGGCCAGGTCCTGATGGAGTCGGGGCGCTACCGCGAGGCGGTCGCGCTGAGCCGGGACCTGCTGCAGACGTTCCGCCAGGAGCTTGGCGACGAACACCAGCGTACGCTGGCCGCGCTCAACAGCGTCGCCACGGCGATGAGGGCTGCGGGCGACGCCGACGGCGCCTGCGAACTCTACGAACGCGGGTTGAAGACGGCGCTGCGCGCGCTCGGGCCGACGCATCCCTACACCTGCACCATCCGCGAGGGACTGGGCGCCGTGCTCCGCGACCTCGGTCGCTACGACGAGGCAGAGCCGCTGCTGCGAGAGGCGCTCGCGATCGCGCGGCAGACGCGGGAGCCGGGCGAGCCCGCTTTGCAGTCGGCGATCAGCGCGCTCGCCGTTCTGCTCAAGCAGCACGACGAACTCGACGAGGCCGAGGCGCTCTACCGCGAGGTGCTCGGGATACGCCGCGAAACGCTGGGGGAACAGCACCCTGCGACGCTGATCAGCCTCGGGAACCTAGGCGGCCTGCTGCGCGCCAAGGGCAGCCCGGAAGCCGAGGGCGTCACGCGCGCAGCCTACGACGGCATGAAGCGGCTCCGCGGCCCAGGGCACCCGTACACGCTGGTCTACGAGGGCAACCTCGCGTTCTTCCTCATCCAGGCCGAGCGCGGGGCAGAAGCCCTCGAAGTGCTCGACGGTCACCTCGGCCGCGCACGCGCCGCGTTCGGCGACGCGCACGACCAGACCGTCGGCGCCGTCGTCCTGGCGGCAAGAGCCCACGCGCTCGTGGGCGACTCCGCTGCGGCGCGGCGCGTGGTCGAGGGCTACCTCGCGGAGACCGGGCTCCCCGCAGGGAGCCCGATCGTCGCGCGCCTACGCGCGCAGCTGGACAAGCTCACGAAGTGAGCGCCGCGGCGCCGCGGGCCTGCCCGGCGCTACAGTCCGAGCACCGCCTCGACGCCGTTGCTGACCATCCAACCAGCGGGATTGAGGGTCGTGAACGCGGCGGCCTGCACCGTGAACGTGAGCCCCTGGAAAACCGGGTTGAACGGCACCGTGACCGTCGTCGACGACTGGCCGCCGGACTGCGGCGCCACCAGCGTCGCGTTGATGGCGTCGAGCCAGAACGTGCAGCCCGGCGCGTTGAAACCGATCGCCTGGAGCGGCACGCCAGGGCCTTGTGCGCTGCCGAAGTGGAACAGCGTCAGCGGGGAGAACGGGTCTCCGAAGCGCGAGGACAGGGTCCACGGGAAGCCGATGCGCGGCGCGTCCGCGTCGAGCTCCATCGGGCGCGCGCCGATGTCGGACGCCGGCGTAGGGGTCGCGAGCGTCACCGTGAGGTCGATCGCCGGCGGCTGGGGCAGGAGCGTCGCGTTCAGGAAGTTCGTGCCCGTCGAGATGCCGACGGTGTAGCCGTTGCCGACGTTGTTGTGCACCGCACTGTAGAGGACCTTGACGTCACCCGTAGCGAGCCGGATCTGGACCTGGAAGGTCTCGCCGACGTTGGTGTTCCAGGTGTAGACGTCGTCCCACGTGACGTAGGCGATGCCCGCGATCTCTTCGAACAGGATCTGTCCGCTGCCAGGCGCCGTGGGGTCGAAGTCGTGCCACATCGCCGCGACCGTAGGCAGGTCGAAGGCGTTGGTCATCAAGCCCGGACTGGCGGAGTTCACGGGGCCGTGCGCGCCGCCGAACTGCACCATGCCGTTCGAGCCGATCGTCAGCTGGTCGGTCGGGCCGATACTCGTCGGGACCGGCTGTGAGAGCGTCACCGTCTGGTAGGTGTCGTCACCATAGGCGACCGTCACCGCCGCCGCGGAAGGTTGGACGAAGGACCCGGTGCCGGCGCTCACGATGTATCGGTCGGACTGTCGCTTGTAGTCCACGACCGTGCCGAGCAGGTCGAACGTGCCCGCGGAGAACCGCTCGAAGACCGTGTTCGACTGGCGCACACATCCCTCGCCGTAGGTCGTGACCGAAGCCGCGTCGACGCAGTATCCGAGCGGCGTCGCCCGCCAGCCGTAACCCATGCCGGGCAGCGGCGGCAGCAGCTGCTGGAGCTCGAGGCCGCGCCCGCGGAGGTCGAAGCTCAGCGGCGCCGTGAACTCCTCGAAGATCGTGCCGTTGGCGACGCTCGGGTTGCCCGACAGGTCCGAGGACGGCGGCGCCGAGGTGACGCCACCCGGAGTGACGCCGATGATCGCGTTGGGCGCGAACGTGCTGCCGTAGTTGGAGACCTTGGTGTCCCAGGCCATCTTGATCCGCCCGCCAGGCAGCAGGGTCAGCTGGAACGTGTAGGCCGGCGGCTGGTTGACGTAGGTGTACATCCCCACCCAGGTGATCACGCACTTGGACGGGTCCGAGTTGTTGATGAACACCTCGCCTTGCGGGCCTGGGGCGTTGGCGTTGCCAGGCGTCGCGTCGGCCCAGAAACAAGCGATGCACGGGCCGTTCGCGAGCATGTCCGAGAGCTGCACGTTGTAGACCGTCGGCGTCGCTGCCGGCGGAGCGGGGACGCCTGCGTTCGACAGCCACACGACGCCGTGGTCGCTGATGTGCACGTCGGTGTAGGACTGCCCGTTGAGCGCGAACGCGAGCCCCATGGACTGGATCGCGTGGATGGTGTCGCTGGCCGACCCGAGCGAGGTTCCGTAGTTGGGGTCGATGCAGGAGCTCAACAGCTGGAAGCGGTCGTTCGACCAGACCGTGTAGCCCGCCGAGATCGAGACCACGTCGAGGTCGAGGTCGTTGTCCATGTCGGCGCACTCGACCCCGTAGCTGGTCTGGGTGGTCAGCCAGATCAAGGGGCCGAACGTCTTGGAGTTGAAGCCGAGCTGCTGTCGCCACCCCCAACCCTGCGTGCCGCCCGCGTAGACGAAGTCCTTGTCGCCGTCCCCGTCGAGGTCGCCCATGTCGACGCTCGGCACCGTGCCACCTCCGAGCAGCCCCTGCGAGGGCAGCAGGACGCCGCCGCCGCTGTTCTCCAGCCATCCGGCCGACGCTGTCGAACCGGCGCTGCCGGTGCCCGACCACAAGACGTCGAGGTCGCCGTCGCCGTCGAAGTCCACGAACTGGTGGTCGTAGACCCGCTCGACGAGCAGCTGTGGCGACTGGCTGAAGACAAAGGAGCCCTGGTTGCTGAACCTCCACATTCCCGTGCCGTATGCCGGGTTGTTGGTGATCGCGAGGTCGACGTCGCCGTCCCCGTCCAGGTCACCGGCGCGCACGTCGCCGAGGTTGAGGTTGGTGGCGAAGGCCGGGCGCACCGCGAACGCGGCGCCGCCGACGTTCTCGGCGATCGTCACCCCCTGGCTGGTGACGACGATGTCCGCGTCGCCGTCGCCGTCGACGTCGGCTGTGCACGCGCGCACGTCGTAGCCGGTCGGCGTCGCGACGGTGAAGAGGCTGGCCGCCGGGGCGAACTGCCCGTTGCCCAGGTTCTCGGCCCAGCGCAGAGTCGAGAGGCCACCGCTACGGATGACGGCGTAGACGTCGAGGTCGCCGTCACCGTCCAGGTCCTCGGCGCCGAGAGCGCGGGTGGTGTTGTTGCCCACACCGGCGCCGAGGGTCCGCCCGGCGGCCCACTGGCTCGCGCCGTGGTTCTCGATCCAGCCGAAGTCGCCGGTCGTAGGGATGCCGGCCCCTGACCAGATCAGGTCCAGGTCGCCGTCGCCGTTGAGGTCGTGAGCGTTCGAACCCGGCCTGGCGATCCCTGCACCAGACGGCAGCGCGATCGGGGGCCCGCTGGTGAAGGTCGTCTGGCAAACGGCTGAAGACGCAGCAAGGAAATACGCCGCGATCGTCGCGGCTGCGCGGGTGGTCAACATGGGTTCGGATCTCGTGTCGGTTGTTGCGAGTGTCGCGCGACAAGACGTAGGTCGCGCCTTCCCCGGTTCCGGTCCGAGCGCGGTTTCGGTCACCCCTTCGAGCAGATTTTCTGCAGCCTCGACCCGCCGAAATCGCGAGATCCGAACCAGCCGAGGAACCGTTCCCGACCCAGCGCGTAGTATCGCGTCGATGCGCCCACCGCGCGCCCACCCACCCGACCATGAAACTGCAAGCCATCACCTTCTCCCTCTTCGCTTCCCTGCTCTTCGCGCAAGAGCAGGAGAAGGACCTCTGGACCCAGGACTTCTCCGCCGCCAAGGCCCAGGCCAAAGCCGAGAAGAAGGACCTGCTGGTCGACTTCACGGGCTCGGACTGGTGCGGCTGGTGCATCAAGCTCGACAACGAGGTCTTCAGCAAGGAGGCCTTCCGTAGCGAAGCGCCCAAGCACTTCGTGCTGGTCAAGCTCGACTACCCGCGCGACAAGTCGATCCTCACCGAGGAGGTGATCGCGCAGAACGCCGAGCTGCAGGCGACCTACAGCATCCAGGGCTACCCGACCATCCTGCTGATGACGCACGAGGGCCGCGTCTACGGCAAGACCGGGTACCAGGCAGGCGGCCCCGATCCCTACAACACCATGCTGGCGGACCTCAAGAAGAAGGGCGCGGGCTTCCAGGCGGGCCTCGCGCTCGCGATGCAGAAGCAGGGGATCGAGCGCGCGGTCGCGATCGACGACTGCCTCAAGGAGCTCGACGAGGACGTGGCCGGCGCCTACCACTTCGAGCTGATGAAGGAGATCGTCGCGCTAGACGCCGACGGCGAGGCCGGGCTCAAGGACAAGTATGCGCCGATGGTCGAGAAGGTCGAGCAGCAGCGGATGCTGGACGAGGCCGGCCGCGAGCTCAACGAGCTGATCTCCGACGACATGCAGAACAACCGGGGCAAGGAGGCCCTCGAGAAGCTCGACGCGGCGATCGCCAAGCCCAAGAACCCCGTCTACAAGCAGATGGCGATGTTCTTCAAGGGCATGGTCACGATGGACGTGACGCGCGACGTCGCCGCGGCCGTCGCGCTGCTCGAAGAGGCGAAGAAGCTCGTGCCCGACTCGGCGATCGCCCAGCAGATCGAGCGCGTGCTGCCGCAGATCAAGGCCGCGGGCGGCGGCGGCGGCAAGTAGCGCGGCTGTGCGCGGGCGGCGCGTGGCCGCTTGCGCGGCAGCCGCCGCGCCGTAGCGTGTTCGCATGGCGCCCGCCTCGCCCCGAACCGCTGCAGACCGCGCCGCGCTGGACGCGGACGTGCTGGTGATCGGCGCCGGCCCCGGCGGCGCCACCGCGGCGGCGCTGCTGGCCGCCGAGGGCTTCTCGGTGGTCGTGCTGGAGAAGGACGCCTTCCCCCGCGACCGGATCGGCGAGTCGCTGCTGCCGGGGCTGATGCCCGTGCTCGACCGCCTCGGCGTCACGCCGTGCGACGACACCTACGTCTACAAGCGCGGCGCGCGCTTCGTCTGTGAACACAGCGACCGGCAGCAGGCCTTCGAGTTCCGCCACGCGCTGCCCGGCGCAGCAGAGCACGCCTGGCACGTCGACCGCGCGCGCTTCGACACCCAGCTGCGCGACCGCGCGGTGGAGCTCGGCGCGGACGTGCGCCACGGCGAGACCGTGACCGACCTCGGCGTCGACGCCGACAGCGCCTGGGTGCAGACGCGCGACGCGCGGCTGCGCGGTCGCTACCTGATCGACTCGTCGGGCCAGTCGCGGCTGCTCGCGCGCCGACGCGACGCGGTCGCGCCCTACTCGCGCTTCGGCCACTGCGCGGTCTACACCCACTTCGAGGACGCCGACACCGGGCAGCTCGGCCCCGACTTCGACATCCGGATCATGCTCCGCCCCGAGGGCTGGGGCTGGATCATCCCGCTGCCCGGCAGGCGGCTGAGCGTCGGCGTCGTCTCCAAGCAGAAGGTCGCCCAGCAGGACCTCGACGAGGGGCTGCTGGCCGGTCCCCTGTGCCGTCGCCTCACCGAGGGCGCGAGGCGGCTCGCGACCAGGGTCGTCGGCAACTACAGCTACGCGAACACGGAGCCGTCCGGGCCCCGCTTCGCCGCCGCGGGCGACGCGGCCTGCTTCCTCGACCCGGTGTTCAGCTCGGGGGTCACGCTCGCGCTGCGCGGCGCCGCCGACCTCGTCGACGTGCTCGCGTCCGCGCTGCGTGACGGGCGCGAGGCGACCGACGGCCTGCTCACGGACTACCACTGCTCGATGGACCGCGCCTACCGGACCTTCGCGGGGCTGGTCGAGCGCTTCTACAACACG
This sequence comes from Luminiphilus sp., assembly GCA_041236755.1. GTDB lineage: Bacteria > Planctomycetota > UBA1135 > UBA1135 > UBA2386. Next base: position 6,832 of record JBERSB010000114.1, read on the forward strand.
CGCTTCGCCGAGAGCTACTTCCTCGGCGGCGACCTCGGCGAAGATCTGCGCCGCGGCGTCATGAGCGTGCTGGCGGGCGACGTCTGGCGCGACGACAATCCGTTCCAGGACATGCTGCTCTCTGCCCGCCGTCGCAAGGCGGTGCAGCCCGCCGACGGATCGCCGCTCGCCTCGTGACCGAGACCCCTGCCCAGCCCTCCCGGACCTCCGGACCGACCCCGCCGCTGCTGGTGACCGGCTACAGCATGCTGAGCGAGCTCGGCGTGGGGCGCGCAGCACACCTCGAGGCCCTGGCAGCCGGCCGATCGGGCCTGGGAGAGCACCCGATCGCGCTCGACTTCGAGACCGCCGCGGGCGCTGTGCGCGACGAACTGCCCGAGCTGCCGAGCGATCTGCAGCTGTGGTCGACGCGGCTGGCGCGCATGGCCTTCGCGCTGCTCCAAGAGCTCGACGAGCCGCTGCGCCGCGCCCGGGAGAAGTGGCGGCCCGAGCGCATCGCGGTGCTGCTCGGCACGTCGACCGCCGGCGCGGAGACCACCGAGGTGGCCTACAAGCAGTTCGTCGAAGGCGGCAGCTTTCCGCGCGACTACGACTTCCAGCGCCAGCACACCTTCGGCGCGGTGCTCTCCGTGGTCCGCAAGCTCGCGGGCGTCGACGGCCCGTCCTGGATGGCGTCGACGGCCTGCACTTCTTCGGGCAAGACGTTCGCGACCGCGCAGCGGCTGATCGCCGCGGGCGCGATCGACGCGGCGATCGTCGGTGGGCTCGACACGCTCTGCCCGCTGCCGATGACGGGTTTCCCCGCGCTGCTGGCCCTCGAGAGCGCGCCGTGCCGGCCG
>JBERSB010000115.1:0-2795 GCA_041236755.1 Luminiphilus sp.
GAGCGCGACCATGCCCAGGCCGCCGCCCGACTGCGCCAGGAACTGTCGTCGGGAGAGCATGGTCAGTCGACGAAGACGAACTCGTTGAGGTTGAAGATCAGCCGACAAAGACTCGCGAGGCCGTGCAGCTCTGCGAACCGGACGGCCTCGGCGCGCTCGTCAGCGGAGGGCGCGCGCGCGAACGCGATCCGGTAGGCCGCTGCGACCTGCGCCTCGATGCCGTCGGCGCGCTGAAGGACGCGCGCTGCGAAGTGCTCGGACTGCCGGAGCACGAACCGGTTGTTGAGCATGGTCAGCGCCTGCAGCGGGGTCAGCGTCGCGTAGCGCTCGGGCGTCAGCGTCGACGGGTCGGCGCAGTCGAGTGCCTCGAAGAACGGATCGGGCACGCTACGGACGACGTGTCGGTAGATGCTGCGCCGCTCCGCGCCCTCGGCGTCCGGCGAGAAGGCGTCGTAGTGGTAGTGCGGCGAGTGGTCGTCGACGAAACCGAACCAGCGCACCGACGGTCCGCCCATGGTCAGGTCCAGCCTGCCGCTCGTCGCGAGCACAGCGTCGCGGATGGCTTCGACCTCGAGCCGTCGACGGCGCGCGCGCCAGAGCAAGCGGTTGTCGCCGTCGATCTGCTGCGCTCGCCCCGCTCGCGGCGCGGAGCTCTGCCGATAGACCTCGCTCGTGACGAGCATGCGCTGCAGCTGCTTCCAGGACCCGTCGCCGTCGCGGAGCCGCACCGCGAGCCAGTCCAGCAGGTCGGGGTGGGTGGGCTCGCTGCCCATGCGGCCGAAGTCGTTGGGTGTGTCGACGAGACCGCGTCCGAAACAGGACTGCCAAATGCGGTTCGCGGCCGAGCGCCACGTCAGCGGGTTGTCGCGGTCGGTGATCCAGCGCGCGAGCGCGGCGCGGCGGGCCGCCTCGGGCGCGTCCTCGAGCCCGTCGAAGTGGTGCGCGAGCGCCGGCAGGCACGACAGCGCGCCGGCGTGCGCGAGGGCGCCGGGCTGCTGCACGTCGCCGCGCGCCAGCACGTGGATCGGCCGCGGCGCCTTCGCAGGGCGGAAGTTGCCCTGGGCGCGGAACGACGCGGTCGCCGCGTAGACCACGGGCCCGGTCCGTCGCGCCGCGCCGTCGGTCAGGAACCGCCGTCCCCACGCCCCGCCGGCCTCGATGGAGTCCAGCGCCGTGACCTCGGCGGCCGCTGCGACGTTGCGGTCGGCGCTGACGGCGACCAGCTCACCCAGCGCGAAGATCCAGTCGTCGGTGCGTTCGAACAGCCGCGTGGCGGTGACACGGACGTAGCGGGCCGTCCGCCCGCCGCAGTCGAAACGCTGCGCTGCGTCGCCGGGGTGCGGGAAGTCGTCCGCCGTGTGGTCCGCGACGCTCACGGCATCGACGAAGCCTGGGTCGTCGGCGAACTCGACGCGGAACCGCTTCGGGAAGCCGAACCCGGGCCCCGCGTGCCCGCCGAACACCTCGTGCGCGGGGTGGAGCACGACCGCGTCGAGCGGATGCGGCGCGCCGAGGTCGACCTGCACCCACTTCTCGACGTCCTCGGACGCGGCGATGGCGCTGTGGTAGCCGAGCGTGCCGGCATCGGACGTAAGGAAGCGATCCGCGCTCGCCTGCTCGAACGGACGGTCCGCGCGCTCGACGCCCGCGAAGACCGCCTGCAGCCGGTAGTAGTCGGCCTGCGGCACGGGGTCGAACTTGTGGTCGTGGCAGCGCGCGCAGGCGGCCGTCGTGCTGCAGAACGTCGCGGTGACCGCGTGCACCATGTCGTCGCGGTCGAGCGAGCGCGTGCGCGCCTTGTCGACCGTGCCCTCGCGGAGCTCGACGTGCCCGACGAAGTCCCATGGCCCGGCCGCCAGAAACCCGAGGCCGATGACCCCGTCTGCCGTGCCCGGAAAGAGCGCGTCCCCGGCGATCTGCTCCTGCACGAAGCGCTCGTAAGGCTTGTCGCTGTTGAACGCGCGGATCACCCAGTCGCGGTAGGGCCAGGCGTTGCGACGGAGCTTGTCCTTGTCGTAGCCGTGGCTCTCGCCGAAGTGGACCAGGTCGAGCCAGCGACGCGCCTGGCGCTCGCCGTATCGGGGCGAGGCGAGCAGGCGATCGACGAGCCGCTCGTACGCGTCCTCGCGCGGATCTGCGACGAACGCCTCGACCTCTTCGGCTGCGGGCGGCAGGCCGTGCAGGTCGAACGTCAGCCGCCGGATCAGCGTGCGCCGGTCGGCTGGCGGCGACGGCTCGAGGCCCGCTGCCCGCAGGCCCCGCAGCACGAATGCGTCGACCGGAGTCCGGCCCCATTCCGCTGCGGCCTGAGGAGCCGCAGCCTCGCGGAGCGGGCGCAGCGACCACCACGTCTCGGGCGCCTGCTGTGCGTAGAGCGGCGCTGCGGCGAACGCCAACAGGGAGAGCGCGAGGGAGCGGGGCACGGCTCGTCGAGTGTAGCCGCGACCCCGATCCGAGGTCTCCGTCGACCGCCGCCGGCGGTCAGGCCCGCTTCATTTCGCGGCGAACCCGCTCGTAGGGCGTCTTGGGCTCGGGCGCGGGCATCTTGCGGTGCGCGTGATAGAGCCGCTGGAGCTCGGTCATGACCTCGCTCCGGAGCACGAGGCCGACGAGCTTGCCGGCTTCGTCGACGACCGGGATCCGTCGGACCGGGCTCACCGCGAAGTCGCGGGCGAGCTGGTAGACGTCCGCGTCGGGCGAGCAGGTTTGCACGTCCTTGCGCATGTGGTCGCCGACGGTCCCCGATGGCTCGGCCTCGTAGGAGGCCGCGGCCAGCACGTGGAGGCTGTCGCGTT
>JBERSB010000116.1:0-4854 GCA_041236755.1 Luminiphilus sp.
CGGCGCCGACCACGAGTGGATGGTCGAGATGTGGGCGCCTGCCGACCGCTTGTTCCGGCCGAGCGCGGATCCCGAGGTCACCGACCATGAAGCGTCGCTGCACTTCCCCCACGTCGCCGCACCCGGCGCGGCCCAGCCCGGCGCGGTCGCCTACCTGACAGTGAGCGAGCCGTTCCAGGAGTGGTACGAAGCCATGCGCCGAAAGCGCTACGAGCCGGAGTCCGGGCCGGCGTATCCGTGGACCCGACTCGGCTACACGTTCGACTGGCACGACCTCGACGACCCGGTCGGCCTCAGCGAGTTCGTCGTCATGTCGGGCTCCACCGTCGTGATCGAGTCGAAGACGCCGACCGGGCAGTACGGGCAGCCAGCACGCTGAAGATCCGCTGCGCGCGCCGTCGCTAGCGCCGCCTGGCTTCGGACTCTCGCACCGTCGCCTCTTCGCCGCCGACCAGCTCCACCTGCTCGGAGCTGCCGCCGTCCCAGTAGAGCTCGACCCGCTGGACCACGCCTTCGATCGGCAGGTACGGGATCTGCACGCGGCCGTCCGCGTCGGTCCGGAGCGTGTCCCACTTGGTGCGCGTGAGGATACGCAGGCCCTGCAGGATCGAACGCAGCGCGTCCCGGGTCCCGCGCGTGCTGGAGCCCCGCGATCGCACGCGCGCGCCGACCACGGGCGCGCCGCGCGCGTCGCGCCCGACGACCGACTTCTTGCCGAGCGGCTGGAGCTGCATCTCGAGCTCGCCGCCCGCGGCCGCGATCTTGAGCTCCTCGCCGCCGAAGCCGCTGTCCGTGACGACGACGACGACCCAACTGCCGGGCGCGAGGCGCCGCGTCGCCTGGCCGCGTTCGTCCAGGGGCACGCGCAGCACCGAGTCGCGGAGCAACACGCCGCGGTGATCGGCCGCCGCGACCAACGCGATCGCGCCGCGCGCCGGCCCACCCATCGCGTCGAGCACCTGCACCTTCGCCTCGCCGAAGCTCAGCGGCGCGGTCGTGCCGACGCGTTCGACGACGTCGGGCTGCAGCGCGCGCGACGCCTCGGCCGGATAGACCGGCGGCAGCCACGCTTCGCCCGCGGGCGCCCGGAAGGTCAGCCAGCTCGAGTGCAGCTCCTTGGGCACGCCCTCGAACGTGAACGTGCCGTCCGCTCCGACCTCCGCCGTGAACGTGCGCGCGTCGTGCAGGTAGCTGTTGCGCTGCAGGTGCAGCTTGCAGATCGCGGCGAGGTGCGCGACCGTGCCGGCCGGCGCGCCGGGGATCGCGCCGCGCAGCGGCTCGACCGATGTACACTCGAAGCGCAGCTCGTCGCCCTCGATCTCGCCGACCCTGTGGTCGCTGACGTAGAACCGCTCGCCCCAGACTCCGCCGGCGACGGCAGGGCGGTCTCCGGCCGAGACGAACAGCAGCATGTCCTCGCCTGGATCCCGGAGCGGGTCGCCGTCGTACGGGACCACGACCTCGCAGCGCCCCTCCTCGTCGGTGCTGCCGAGCAGGCGCATGCGATCCTGCCCCGCGGAGCGGAGGCCGTCGACGGTCCAGCTGCTGCGGCGGCCCACCCGGTGCCAGACCTGGGCTCCCTGCAGCGCGCCGCCGCGCTCGTCGACCACGCGGACCTTGACCCGCTGCGGCGGCGGCAGCGCCATCTGCAGTCCGAGCCGTGTGCTCCACAGCGGCCGGCCGTCGGACAAGCAGACCTCGAAGCGATCGAACGGCGACCCCGGCGCCTCGAACGCGCCGTCGGCGTTGCGGGTCAGCTCGCGCTCGGCGCCGGGGGTCGAGGTCACCGCGAAGCACCGGAGCGGGCCGACGTCTGCCCACGCCTCCTCGCCCTCGAGGCGCAGCGTCGGCGGCAGCTCTCGCTCGAGGCAGCGGAGCACCACCATCGCCCCGGCGGCGAAGTAGCCGACCGCCTTCGCGCGAAGCCGAGCGCCGTTCTCGTTCGGCCCGCGCGCCCACGCGACGTAGCAGAGCCCGCGCTGGAGCCGCGCGACCACCCGGCCCCGCGCGTCGCTTGTGCCTTCGACCACGTGTGGAGCCTGCAGGCTCCGCGAGAGGTGCGGGAGCCCGCCCGCGAACGTCACCGAGGCGCCCGCGACGGGCTCGCCGTCTGCGTCGACGACGCGGCAGAACGTCGGCCGCAGCTCCTGCGCGGGCGCCGAGCCGGCCGACATCGCTGCCGCGAGCAGCGCGACGGCCGCGCGCAGCAGCGGCGACGAGTTCGGCGTGTGGCGGAGCAGATCCACAACGGGACCGTAGGACGCCCGGCGCGCCGCGGCAGGCACGAAATCGTCGGATTTCCGCATCGCGCGAGGCGCGCACCAACCGCCCGTAGCATGGGCGCTTCGACCTTGAGTCCGGGCCGCGGTCTGCCGATGAGGAGGGCATGGTCCGCTGTGCGATGCTGCTGTCTGTGCTCGTGCTGCTGCATGCCTGCAGCGGGGACGACGGCCCGCAGCAGGCCGTGCGCGCGTTCACCGCGTTCCAGCGCGCGCTGCAGGCGCGCGACGCGAGCGCGTGTCGGCAGCTGCTGACGCACGAGTCGCGGCCGGTCGTCGACCAGATGCCGTGGGAGGAGATCGGCGATCGCGCGCCGCTCGAGGTCCTGGGCGCGACCCGCGCACGAACAGGCGCCCAGGAGTACTACGTCGACGTGCGTGACCCCAACGAAGGCGACCGCGCGGGCCGCTACGTGGTCGTGCGCGAGTACGGCCGGCTGGTCGTCGACCTCGTCGCGAGCGCGGGGCTGACGGCGCGCGCCGTCGAGGCCAGCGGCGGCGCCGAGCGCTACGAGCCGACCACGCTGACGCCGGCGGACTTCGACCGGATCCGCGCGTACGAGCTGAGCCAGCCGCCCGCGAAACCCGGCGGGAACTGATGCAGGCGGGCCCGGGGCGACGCTAGGCTGTCGGGTCCAGCCATGACGGAAACCCGCAAGACCCTGATCCTCGGCTCCGGCCCCGCCGGCTACACCGCCGCCATCTACGCGGCCCGCGCCAACCTCGAGCCGATCCTGCTCGCGGGCAACCAGCCCGGCGGCCAGCTGACGATCACCAACGACGTCGAGAACTATCCGGGCTATCCCAACGGGATCATGGGCCCGGAGATGATGCAGCACTTCCGCGACCAGGCGGCGCGCTTCGGCACCGTGATCAAGGACGTGATGGCGACCAAGGTCGACATGAGCGAGCGCCCGTTCCGTGTCGAGGACCAGAACGGCGACACCTACACGTCGGAGACGCTGATCATCTCGACGGGCGCGAGCGCCCTCTACCTGGGCCTCGAGAACGAGACCAAGCTGCAGGGCCGCGGGGTGTCGGCGTGCGCGACGTGCGACGGCTTCTTCTTCAAGAACAAGCACGTCTACGTGGTCGGCGGCGGCGACACGGCGTGCGAAGAGGCGACGTTCCTGACCAAGTACGCCAGCAAGGTGTCGATGGTCGTGCGCAGAGACCAGATGCGCGCGTCCAAGATCATGCAGCAGCGCGCGCTCAACCACGACAAGATCGAGGTGCTCTGGAACACCCAGGTCACCGACGTGCTCGACGTCGAGAAGGGCCGCGTCACCGGCCTGGAGCTGACCAGCAGCGAGACCGGCGACAAGCGCACCGTCGACGCCGACGGCCTGTTCCTCGCGATCGGCCACAAGCCCAACACGGACCTGTTCCAGGGCGTACTCGACATGGACGACGTCGGCTACCTGAAGACCCAGCCCGGCAAGACCGCGATGAACGTGCCCGGCGTCTTCGCCGCCGGCGACTGCCAGGACAGCTACTACCGCCAGGCCGTCACCGCGGCCGGCACGGGCTGCATGGCCGCGATCGAGGCCGAGCGCTGGCTCGAAGACCAGCACGGCTAGCGCGGCGGCTACTGGCAGGCGCCCTGCCGTTCCGCCCGATGACGCTGCCCCGATGGGGACACGATGGCCTGAGTGTCGTCAGCTACGGGCACGGGTCGCGGCGACCAACTCCTCGTGCCGTCGGTCATCTACAGCCGCGCGGCGGTTGAATGCGGCCACCGTGGCGAAGCTCAGCCCGATCGACACCAGCCAGAGGAGTAGGTTCAAGAGGATGACCAGCAGGATCAGCTCCAAGAACAGGGCTGGCAGGATGACGAAGAAGATCCCCGTCAGTCCGCCGGCGCCGATCGTGAGCGCGAGCGCGGCAGGGACGCTGGAATAGAACAATCCGACCGGCCCGAACAGGAACGTCAGCACGAACCCGATGAGCTGCGACTTCCTCCCTACGGAGACCGCCGAGCGGCGGCCGCGCGTTCGCGGCATCGGCGGCGCAGCAGGCCCATCCTCGTCCGACGTAACCCGCCGAGCGCGACGCTGCCGGCGCTCCGCCTGATACTGCTCTGCGGCGTCGCGCTCCTGCAGTGTGCGCGCGCTGCGACGACAATCGACCGCGCTGCGGTAGCTGCTATGAGGGTCCGGACAGAGGCCACAGATCCAACCGCCGCCATCGTCGCTTGCCTGGATACGGCCGAGGTTGTTGAGCGGATTCTTCACGTTTGCGTGGCTCCTTGATCTCGTCTCCCTCCACGCGACACAACTACATGGTGCAGGCATCTGATGGCAAGCCCACGGAGGCGCTGGTTGCGAGAATCGGCCGCGAGCACGCCGCGCCGTTCCTCACCCCCCCGTAATCGGCCCGCGCGCCGAGGCCTTGCTCAAGAACAGCACGGCGAAGCAGGTGCTGTCGATCATGAGCGTGCTGGCGTGACCGCTGCGGAACGCGCCGTCGGGGCGCTGGGCCAGCAGCAGCTGCATGCCGCCTTCGTAGTACCAGTCGCGGCCCTGCAGCAGGGCGACCTCGGAGAGCTCACAGCAGCGCTCGAGGCAGTACAGGT
>JBERSB010000117.1:0-6534 GCA_041236755.1 Luminiphilus sp.
AGCTGCCGGTTGGGCTGCAGCTGCAGCGAGAACAGGCCGCCGTCGGTGTCCTTGCTCTGCTCGGGCCACACCTCGACGAGCGCGACGGCGCGCTTGGGCCGGACCTCGGTCTTGAACCAACACTCGACGGTGAGCCCGTCACCCGGCTGCGGCAGCGGCGGCGCTGCGAGCGTGACGTGCCCGCCGTGGCCGAAGAACAGGTGGAACGACGTCCGCGCGGAGCGGTCCTGGGCCGCGCACGTGGCGGCGGCTGTGAGGACGACGAGCAGGGCGCGGAGGAGCGGGGACATCGCTGCAGCAGGGGCTGCGCTCCAGCCTACTGCCGACGCGCAGCGCCGCTACAGTCCGGGGCATGCTCATCCCGCTGACGCTCGCGCTGGCCGCGCCGCAGGGGCTGCCCGGAACGCTCTCCGACGTGGGCGAGCCGATGGCCTTCGAGGCGCGCGTGCTCGCGGTCGACACCAACGAGGGCTGCGACATCGGCGACGTCGACAAGGACGGCGCGCTCGACGTCGTCGCCGGCCGGCTCTGGTTCCGTGGGCCGTCGTTCACGCCGCGGCCGCTGCGCGCCGTCGGGGAGTTCGGCAAGGACTACTCTTCGTCCAGCGGCGACCTGCTGCACGACGTCGACGGCGACGGCTGGCTCGACGTGCTCTCGATCTCGTTCGTGGAGAGCGAGCTGGCCTGGTACCGCAACCCGGGCGCGCGCGGGCTCGCGCTCGGCAAGCTGTGGCAGAAGCGGGTCCTGGTCGACACCTCGGAGCGCGCCAACGAGATGGTGTGGTTGCGCGACATGGACGGCGACGGCGCGCCCGACTTCGTGGCCAACAGCTGGGTCGCGGGGCGGCCGATGTGCTACTGGAAGCTCGGCCGCGACGCTTCGGGCGCGCCGAACGCTGCGCGCGTGCTCGTCGGCGCCAAGGGCAACGGCCACGGCCAGGGCTTCGGCGACGTGAACGGGGACGGCCGCGAAGACCTCGTGTTCGGCCGCGGCTGGTACGAGCGTCCGGCAGAGGCGGGCCTGTTCCGGCTGCACGCCGACTTCGTGCTGCCGCACGCCTCGTGTCCGATCGTGGTCGTCGACCTCGACGGCGACGGCCGCAACGACCTGTTGTGGGGCAGCGGGCACGACTACGGCCTCTACTACGAGCGACAGCTCGAGCCTGTGGCCGGTCGGACGCAGTGGCGCCGCGAGAAGATCGACGGCTCGTGGTCGCAGGCGCACGCGCTGTTGTGGACCGACCTCGACGGCGACGGCGCAGACGACCTCGTCACCGGCAAGCGCGTGCGCGGCCACTCGGGCAGCGACCCGGGCGCGGCCGAGGTGCCTTCGATCTTCTGCTACCGCTACGACCGCGCGCGGGCACGCTTCACCCGACACCTCGTGGCCGAAGGAGTCGGCACCGGCCTGCAGCTGCGCGCGGGCGACCTCGACGCCGACGGCAAGCCCGACCTCGTGATGGCCGGCAAGGACGGCACGCAGGTGCTGCTGCAGCGCTAGGCGCCCTCGTCGGCGCGGCATGCGGCGAGCGCGCGCCGTTGCGTTACACTGGCCCGCCGGCATGCGCGTGACCCTCTCGAACCGAACGCCGCTGCGGACGCTGCCTGCAGCGCTGGCTGCAGCGCTGGCCTTTGCGCTCGGCCCGGTCGTCGCGCAGGCGCCCCACTGGGCATACCGCAAGCCCGCCCGGCCCGCGGTCCCGACGGTCGACGAAGCGTCGTGGGCGAACAACGCGATCGACGGCTTCGTGCTCGCGCGCATCCGCGCGGCCGGGCTCGCGCCGTCGTCGCGCGCCGACGCGCCGCGTGCGCTGCGGCGCCTGTACCTGGACCTGCTCGGGCTGCCGCCGTCGGTCGAGGCGGTCGAGCGCTTCGAGCAAGACCCATCGGATGCCGCGTGGGCGCGCGCGGTCGACGAGCTGCTCGCCTCGCCGCGGTTCGGCGAGCACTGGGCGCGCCACTGGCTGGACCTGGCGCGCTACGCCGACTCGAACGGCTTCCAGGCCGACCAGCTGCGCGAGAGCTGGGCCTACCGCGACTGGGTGATCCAGGCGCTCAACGACGACATGCCGTTCGACCGGTTCACCATCGAACAGCTCGCCGGCGACCTGCTCCCCGCCGCGACGCCGTCACAGCGGATCGCGACCGGGTTCCACCGTACGGTGACCTGCAACGTCGAGGCCGGCGTGCACCCCGAGGCGAACCGCGTCAACCAGGTCGTCGACCGGGTCAACACGACCGCGACCGTCTGGCTCGGCACGACGATGGAGTGCGCCCAGTGCCACGCGCACAAGTACGACCCGTTCTCGCAGCGCGAGTACTTCGGCCTGTTCGCGTTCTTCAACAACACGCCGATCGAGGTCGAGAACCCGCGCGGGGAGGTCGGCGTGCAGTACGACTTCTGCGGCCCCTGGATGGAGCTGCCGCTGTCGGACGAGCAGGTGGCGCACAAGCAGCGCCTGGACTCCGAGCGGGCGGAGCTGGTAGCGCAGCGTGACGCCCTGGTCGCGCGGGCCGCCGAGGCGCGCGCGGACTGGGAGCGGGACCTGCGCGCGCGTCTCGCGGCGATGCCCGCCTGGCGGCCGCTCACGGTCGCGGCGTTCTCCTCGACGGGCGACGAGGACCACCGGGTGCTCGACGACGGCTCGATCCTGATCGAGGGCCGCGTGCCGGATACGACGACCTACCGCGCGCGCGTCGACACCGCGCTGCGAGGAGTCCGGGCGGTGCGGATCGACGCGCTCACGCACCCTTCGCTGCCGGGCACCGGGCCCGGACGGGGCGACGTCAAGCGGCCCAACTTCATCCTCAGTGAGTTCGAGCTGAGCGCTGCGCCGATGCGAGGTGCCGCCCTGGAGCGCGTCGCGCTGCGCGCGGTCCGCGCCGACTACGAGCAGGGAGGCTGGCCCGTCGCCAACGCGGTCGACGGCAAGCTCAAGACCGGCTGGGCGATCGGAGGCCAGTTCGGCAAGGACCACCACGCGATCTTCCGCACTTCGAGCCCGCTGGGAGGCGACGAGGGCGCGACGTTGGAGTTCGTGCTCGAGCAGCGCTACGGCCGCGGGCGCACCCTCGGCCGGTTCCGGCTGTCGGCGTTCTGCGGCGATCCCGAGCTGCTGTCGGTCCCAGCAAAGGTCCGGCGCATCCTCGGTCGGTCGGACCGCACGCCGGCGCAGGAACAGCGCCTGAAGGACTACTACCTCTCGACCCTGCCCGAGGTCGCGCAGGTGACGCGCGCGCTCGAGGACGTCGACGCGCGCCTCGCCGCGATCGAGCCGTCGAAGACGCTGGTCATGGTCGAGCTCGACGAGCCGCGCGAGACGCGCGTGTTGCGCAGGGGCGACTACCTGCAGCCGGCCGAGCAGGTCACGCCGCACACGCCTGCTGTGCTGCACGCGTTCGACGAGGAGCTGCCGCGCGACCGCCTCGGCCTCGCGCGTTGGCTGGTCGACGAGGACAACCCGCTGGTCGCGAGGGTCACGGTCAACCGCTGGTGGGCGCAGGTCTTCGGCCGCGGGCTGGTGACGACGGTGGAGGACTTCGGCGCGCGCGGCGCGGCGCCGAGCCACCCGGGCCTGCTGGACTGGCTCGCCGTCGAGCTGGTCGAGTCGGGTTGGTCGATGAAGCACGTGCTGCGGCAGATCGTCACTTCCGAGACCTACCGCCAGTCGGCGCGCCGCCGCACCGACGAAGACCCGGAGAACCGCCTGCTCGCGCGCGGGCCGCGGTTCCGCATGAACGCGGAGATGATCCGCGACAACGCGCTCGCCGTCTCGGGGCTGCTGTCTCTGGAGATGGGCGGCCCGCCGGTGTTCCCGCCGCAGCCCGACGGCCTGTGGCGGCAGACCGGACGGAACGAGCCGAAGTACGTCACCGCGACGGACGCGGACCGCTGGCGCCGCGGCGTCTACGTCGTCTGGCGCCGCGCGGCGCCGTATCCGAGCTTCGTGATGTTCGACGGCCCCGACCGGGCGGCGTGCCACCCGGTGCGGTCGCGCACCAACACGCCGATGCAGGCCCTCGCGCTGATGAACGACCGCGCCTACGTCGAGGCGGCGGTCGGCCTCGCGCGCCGGGCGCTCGCGCTGCGGGCGGCGGGCGCCGGGGAGCGTCTCGCGGCGACGTTCCGGCTGGCGCTGGCGCGCCGCCCGAGCGCGCGTGAGGCGGCCCACCTCGAAGACGTGCTCGCGCGCGAGCGCGCGCGCCTCGCTGACGAGCCTGCGGCTGCAGCGGCGCTGCTCGCGCAGGCGGCTGCCGTCGGCGTGGCCGACGACCTCGACCGCGTCGAGCTCGCGGCGTGGTTCCACGTGGCGACCGTGCTGCTCAACCGCGACGAGGTGATCACCAAGGGATGAGCGGGGGGCTCACAGACCTCGGCGCGATGACGCGCCGCGCGATGCTGCTGCGCAGCGGCGCGGGGCTGGGTGCCGCGGCGCTCGCGCGCCTCGCCGACGGCCGCGACGCCGGGCCGCACTTCGCGCCGCGCGCCAAGAGCGTCGTCTACATCCACCTGGTCGGCGCGCCGTCGCACCTCGACCTCTTCGCGCCCAAGCCGGAGCTGCAGCGGCGCAATGGCGAGCTCTGCCCGGCGGAGTTCATCGAGGGCAAGCAGCTGGCCTTCATCCGCAACCACCCGCGCCTACTCGGCACGCCCGCCGACGCGAAGTACCGCTTCCGCCGCTGCGGCTCGTCGGGGCTGCCGATCAGCAACCTGCTGCCGCACCTGCAGGGCTGCGCCGACGACCTCGCGATGGTGCACACCGTGCACACCGAGGAGTTCAACCACGCGCCCGCGCAGCTGTTCCTCGGCACCGGCTTCGGCCGGTTCGGTCGCCCGAGCCTCGGCGCGTGGACCAGCTACGGGCTCGGCTCTGCCAACCGCGATCTGCCGACCTACGTCGCGATGTTCACCGGCAACTATCCGGGTGCCGGCAACAGCATCTTCGGCAGCGGCTTCCTGCCGTCGGTGCACCAGGGCGTCGAGTTCCGCAGCAAGGGAGACCCGGTGCTGTTCCTGTCGGATCCGGCCGGGGTCGACAGGGCCGCGCGGCGCCGCATGGTAGACAGCGTCAACCTGCTCAACGGCATGCACCGCGACGACGTCGGCGACCCCGAGATCACGACGCGCATCGAGCAGTACGAGCTCGCCTATCGCATGCAGGCTTCGGTCCCCGAGCTGATGGACATCCGGCGCGAACCGGCCGAGGTGCACGAGCTCTACGGCACGCAGCCCGGCAAGACGAGCTTCGCGAACAACTGCCTGCTGGCCCGCCGGCTGGTCGAGCGCGGCGTGCGCTTCGTGCACCTGTTCGAGGCCGACTGGGACCACCACGGCTCGGTGTTCCAGAGCCTGCCGCGCAAGTGCGGGCACGTCGACCGCCCGATCGCGGCGCTGCTAACGGACCTGCGCCGTCGCGGGCTCCTGGACGACACGCTGGTCGTCTGGGCCTCGGAGTTCGGCCGCACGCCGATGGCGCAGACCGACAACGGCAACGGCCAGGCGACCAAGGCGGGCCGCGACCACCACAAGGAGGCCTACACGCTCTGGATGGCGGGCGGCGGCGTGAAGGGCGGGGTCAGCTACGGTGAGACCGACGAGTTGGGTTACGCGGTCGCGTCGGACCCGGTGCACATCCACGACTTCAACGCGACGATCCTGCACCTGCTCGGCCTCGACCACGAGCGCCTGACCTACCGATTCCAGGGCCGCGACTACCGGCTGACGGACATCGCGGGCGAGGTGGTGCGCGGCCTCCTGCGGTGAGCGCCGCCCTTCAGCGGAGGTCCTGCAAGACCTGCTCGCCGCTGTCGACGAAGGCCTTGTAGCTGCGGCTCGCGGCGTCGCCGTAGTAGGTGCCGCCGTAGCGCTGGGCGATGCGCTCGAGCTTCTTGCCGAGGGACGCGAGCCCCTTCTGGAACTTCGACATCGCCTTGGCGTCGGCTTTGTCGCGCTTGTCCTGCTTGCTGATCCCCTTGTTCTTCTTGAGGCTGTCCTCGAGCTTCACGCCCAGCGCTTCGGCGTCCTCGAAGATGTCGGAGTAGGCGGCGCCCGCGGTGAGCGCCTGCTTGACAGCGGGGTCCTTCGCCTCGGCGGCCCACTGCTCGTTGGCCGCGTCGAACTCGGGCATCTTGGCGTAGATCTTCTCCGACTCCTCGATCAGCTGGTGCTTGGCGTAGAGGTCGCCGGCGTCGCCGAGCGCCGCGATCTTCTGCATCGCCTCGCGCAGCGCGGTTCGCGTCGGCGCGACCTCTGCCTCGGCCTTGGCGGCGTAGAACGAGTCCGGGTAGGTCTGCTGGAAGGTGGCCATCCATGAGCAGTACTCGCCAGGACTCGCGCGCTCCTTACGCGCCACCAGTCGCGCGAACTCGTCGCCGGCAGCGAGCTCTGTCTCGGCCCCCTCGCTGGTCAGCGCCGCCGTCCAGTCGGCCAGCCGCTTGTCGAAGGCAGGGACCCCTTCGAAGTCCTTGCCGCGGTCCTTGAGCCCGTCGCGCAGCCGGCAGAGGTCGCCCGCGTCGAGGGCGTCCTCCATGGAC
>JBERSB010000118.1:0-3241 GCA_041236755.1 Luminiphilus sp.
CTCTGCCCCCCGCTCGCGGGCAACGACCACCACCCTGGCGCGATCGCGATCGCGCAGCGGGCGCTCCAGCAGGCGAAGCTGACCGACCGCGGGCGGCTCGACCGGGGCGACGCCAAGCAGTGGCAGCCGCCGTTCGAAGCAGAGTGGGTCGTGACCAACCCGCCGTACGGCGAGCGGCTGCAGAGCGAAGACGACTCCCTGTTCGACAGCTGGCGCTCGCTGGGCAACTTCCTGCACCGGTGCGACGGAGCCAGCGCGCACGTGCTCTGCGGCGACTCGTCGCTGACGCGCCACCTCGGCCTGCGCGCGGCGCGCAAGTTCCCCGTGCGCAACGGCCCGATCGAGTGCAGGTGGCTGCGCGACGAGATCGGCGACGACGCGCGCTGACCGCGCGCGATCCCGAACGCGACGAGGATCGAGAGGCCCGCGACGCCGACGGTCACGGCGACGACCGCGCCTGTGCCGAGCGCGAGCTCGCGGAGCCCGACCTGCAGCAGCGCGCCGAGCAGGTCGCCGAGCCGGTAGGCGAAGGTGTCCAGGAGGAACTTCACCTTGTGCTTGGTCGCGAGGTCGAAGGACGTGTAGAGCACCTCGCGCGCCGGCTTCTCGAGCGCGAAGCGCGCGCCCCGGCGGGCGACCTGCACGCAGAAGATCGCGACGGCGGTCGGCGCGAGCCACCAGACGCCCAGACCCAGCGCCGAGACCACCGGCAGCGACACCAGCAGCAGCACCGCAGGCAGCGTCGAGAGCAGCCGGCCCGTGCAGAACACCTGGAGCAGCAGCACGAAGCCCTGGCTGTACATCTCCACGTCTGCGAGCCAGGCGTGCTGGCGCTGGGCGGTCTCGAACTGGTCGCCCAACAGCTCGGTCTGCGCCGCGTAGAACGCGGTCGCCACGACGCCGAACAGCAGCATGTAAAGGCAAATCCACCGCGCGCGGCCGTCGCGCGCGAGGATGCGCAGCCCCTCCAGCATGCCGCCGCGCGCGTGCTCGGAGCGCGCCACGCCGCCGTCCAGCTGCTCGCAGGGCGCCGTCGACCGGGTGAACGCGACGCGCGCGCCCTGCAGGAGCGCGGCCGCGGCGACGCCTGCGATCCAGACCGGCTGCTCCGAAAGCTGCCCGGCACCCCAGGAGCCGAACAGCGCGCCGAGCGTGCCGCCGACCGCGATCAGCCCGAACAGACGGCGCGCCTGGTCGCGGCCGAAGTGCTCGACGGCGTGGATCCAGACCAGCGCGGGCACCGCCACGTTGAGCGCGCTGAACCCGCCCCAGAACACCTCGCCGAGCCACAGCGCTCCGCTCCATTCGTAGTCGCCGAGCGCCGACAGCCCGAGCGCCAGCGCCAGCAGCCCGAGGGTGAAGACGTGCAGCATCAGCGGCACGAAGCGTCGGCTCGCCATCCGGTCGGCGAGCCACCAGAACGGCACCACGACCACCACCGTCGCCAGCAGCGTCAGCGAGTAGAGGTACGGCAGCTGGCCCACGCCGCGGTCGACCCCGAACTGGTCGCGGAGCGGGCGCAGCACGAACATCGCGGCCAGCGAGAGGAAGAACATCGCGCCGACCCAGAAGGTCGCGCGCCGCTCGGCCGTGCTGGCCTCGCGCAAGCCCAGCAGGCGCCAGATGTCCATGCTGGGTGCTTACGCGCTCCGCTGCGGCGACGCGAGGTTTCGTCGGCACTTTCGGGCGGGAGTGGTGCAGCCGCCGCGCAGCCCTATCGTGCAGCGGAGATGCGCCGCCGCGGCACCTCCTACGTCCCCCACCTGCTGATGGCGGCCCTGATCGCGATCTGGGCGGGCAGCTTCGTGGTCGCGAAGGTGACGATGGTCACGGTGACGCCGTTCGCGCTGGTGGCCTCGCGCTTTCTGATCGGGAGCCTCTGCGTGCTGCCGTTCTTCCTGTCCACGTCCGCCGAACAGCGCCGCGGCACCTTCGGCCCCGGAGTGCTCGCAGGCCTGGTGCTCGCCGTGCCCTACTTCCTGCAGATGTACGGCGTGCGCGAGACGACCGCGTCGATGGGCGGCTTCGTCGCGGGCCTGATCGTCTTGCTGGTCGCCCTGGGCGGCGCCGTCTTCTTCGGCGCGCGGCTCGGCCCCGCGACGATCCTCGCGCTGGTGATCGGCCTGTCGGGCGTCGTCACCCTGTGCGTCGCGGGCGACGCACACGACGCCCCTGCGCAGGCCAACACGCTGCGCGGCGTGCTGCTGCAGGTCGGCTCCGCGGTCGGCTTCGCCGCGCACATCCTGCTGCTCTCGCACTACGGCGGCAGGCTCGCGACGGCGCCGTTCACCTTCTGGCAGCTCGCGTTCACCGGCGCGCTCGCGGCGGTCGGCACCTACTTCAGCGGCGTAAGCCTCGACGGCGGCCCCCTCGTCTGGAGCGGGGACCTGCTGTTCGCGCTCGGCTACCTCGGCGTGCTCGCGACCGGGCTGGCGATCGGCGTGCAGGCGCGCTTCCAGCCGAAGATAAAGCCGACGCACGTCGCGCTGCTGTTCGCGCTGCAGCCGCTGTTCGCGGCCATCGCAGGCTGGCTGTTCCTCGACGACCGCCTCGGACCCGGCCAGTGGCTCGGCGGTGTGCTGATCGTCTCCGCGGTGCTGCTCGCCGCGCGCGATCAGTCCTGAGCGCGCCAGAATCGATCGCGATGACGGGGAACGCCAGCAGGTCGTAGCCCGTCCAGCTGCGCACATCCTCGAGGGAGTCTTGGCGTCCGGCGTGCATCGATGTGTGCGGCTGGTCGCAACAGTAGCGGCCGCTGCGATGCTCGCTACCTCTGCGTCATACGCAACCCTCCTGAACATCACATGCAGACCGAACATGGTCGCCTGCAGCCTCTGTGGCTGATCGCGAGCGTGCTCGCCGGGTGTGCGGGCGCACCGACGATGGACGCGACCTACGACTTCGCAGCCGTGCGGAGCTACGCGTGGAAGGAGCCCGTGCGCTATGCGAACGGCGTGGAATCCGGTGAGGAGGGCGAGCTCTCCGACTTCGAACGGCGGGGTCGCCGCGTCCTGGAGCGGCGCGACGTGCTGCTCGTGCCCAAGCCGCGGGCCGAGATCCTGCTCAGCGGGCAGATCCTCGTCGAACGTCGAACGTCGAACGCGAGCCCTCGATCCCAACTACTCGGTCTATTCCGCCGAGGAGTTCGAGGTCGCGACGCTCACGCTGGACGTCTACGACCGCAAGTCCCGCACGCTCGTCTGGTCGGATCGTGAGCAGCAGCGGCTGCGCACCACCGGTC
>JBERSB010000119.1:0-2143 GCA_041236755.1 Luminiphilus sp.
CGTGCGCGGCCGGCTCCGGTCCGGGTCCGCGCCGACGCGCGGGCGCGCCGACGCGCAGTTCCGCCGCGGCGTGCACTTCGGCGGACACTGGCGCGACGAACCGCCCTGCTTCGCGGTCGTCGCCGATCCAGGTGAGCGGGCGACGCTGCCGTCTGCGCCGGCGCCGATCGGCCTCGACGACGTGCCCGAATGGTCCGAGGTCGACAGGCGACGCCTCGCCCTGGACGTGTTCGGGCGGCGGCCAGGGCAGCTGCTGCCGCTGCGCTCGGGCGGGCGCACGACGTCGCTGTTGATCGGTGGGACCGATCCGAGCGGCAGCATGTTCGCCGCGCGGGTCAGCTGGCCTGGCCTCGAGGTGCTGCAGCGGACCGACGACCCTGCCCTCTTCGAGGAGGTGGGGGCCGACGACTCGCTGCGCGAGAGATACTCGGTAGTCAATTTCGTCGAGCTCGGGGACCACGACGGCGACGGTGTCCGAGAGCTCGGGCTGGGTTCTTCTTTCGCGGGCCGCGGCGGCAACCTGAAGGCCGGCGTGGTCGCCGTCATGGACGGAGCGAGCATGAAGCGTCGCTGGTCGGGGCCTGAAGGTCCGGCCAGCGGGCCGTACGGCGACGAGGAATACGGCGGCCAAGTCGCGGTGGTGACAAGCTCGGACGGCTCCGAGCAGGTGTTGGCCAGCGCGCGGGGCCACCGTGATGCAGCGGGGCGCCGGGTCGGGCGCGTGGTCGCGTTCGACGCGCAGAGCGGCGAGGAGACGTGGGACATCCGCGGTCCGTTGGGCGGCGGTGTCGTGCATGCGCTGGACGGCGCGTGGCAGACACCGACGGGGCCCTGGTGCCTTGTCCAATCGGTCGTGATGGCGGCGTCGGGCGACCGCGTGCTGCGCGGCGAGATCTTCGCGGTGCCCGTAGGCAGCGTAGCGTCCCCGATCCTGGTCCACCGGTGCCCCCAGCAAGTCGTCGCCGCTCCCTGCCAGGTCGGCGGCAAATCCGGCGTGATCACGGCTCACTTGGACGCAGCAGCGCGGTTGGTCCTCGAGAGGTTCGAGCTGACCGAGGCCAGCGCGCGGAGCGCTGTGACGGTGACGGTCGATTCGCCATGGTCGCTCGACAAGCGGCAGCGATCGCGCGATCTCGTGGACGGCGTCAGGCCGTGTCCGGATGTCGACGGCGACGGCGAAGCGGACTTCGTGGTCGTTCTGGACGATCGCCGGGCCGCCGACGTCGACCGGGCGATGGTGCTCTTGTGCAGCAGTGCGGAGCTGCAGCCCCTCGCCAAGCTCCAGGTACCGCGTCTTGAGAAACTCTCCTGGTTCATCGTCGGTGGCGGCGACGAGCCCGTCGAGCTGGTGATGATCGAAGGGGCGCCGGAGTCAGCCGACGTCGACGCGCAGCTGCGCCGCTACTCGCTTCGCTGAGCGCGGGTTCGTCAGCGCGGCCGGGTCGACCGAGGCCGCTGCGGGCTATGCTGCAGCGCATGGATCGCTCCTCGCCGTGCGGCGCGCGCCTGCCGCGTCTCCTGCGGCTCGCAGCGCTGCTGACGGCGGCGTGCCGCCCCGAGGCCGCCGGGCCGGTGGCCGCTGCGCCGGTGCCCGCCGAGATCGAAGCGCAGCTGCTGCGCTACGCACGCTGCTTCAGCTTCGACGGCGGCCTGGATCCCGCCGACAGCGACGGCGAGCTGGGCCGGCTCTGCGCGCCGGAGTTCCGCATGGGGCACGCAGCGTCCGCCGACGGGGACGCGCCGCCGGCCGTGACGACCTACGACCTGCAGCTCACCCTGGGCCTCTGCAACATGATGCACGTCGCCGCCGGCGGCGGGGAGCCGGTGGAGCAGGACTACCTCCCAGCCGAGCTGGCGGCTGCGTGGGTCGCGTTCGCCCAGCACAAGCCGCGGCTGGTCTTGGCCGAGGTGCTCGAGCACCACCCGGTCGGCGACGCCGCCTACGTGACGCTGGTGCACGACTACCACGACGGCCTGCCCGACGCGGTCGCCGCCGGCGGCCAGGCGCACTACCGGAGCCTCTTGACGTGGGTGCTCGACCAGGACGGCTGGCGGCTGCGCGACAAGGTCTGGGTCGACGCGCCGCGCTAGCGGAGCTGCTTGCCGGTGATCGCGAGGTTGCGCTGCGGGATCGCGAAGATCA
>JBERSB010000120.1:0-4255 GCA_041236755.1 Luminiphilus sp.
CGTCGCCCGCGGCGACGCGCTGTCCGGGCGCGAGCGCGGCGATGCTGTCCGGGCTGAGGTGGCCGTAGAGCGTGCCGAACGCCGTGCCGTCGTCGAGCTCGTGGCGGAGCACGACCAGCCCGCCGTAGTTGAGGTGGCCCTCGCAGACGTCGACGTCGTGCACGACCGCGTCGAGCGGCGCTGCGACTTCGGTGCCTGCGGGCGCGAACACGTCGACGCCGAGGTGCACGGTCCGGTGCTGGCCGAAGGGCGGCTCGGAGCTGAACGCCTCGTCGGTGTAGATGGGTCGCGGCTCGGCGTAGCGGCCGATCGCGAGGTCGACCCCTGCACGTTCGAGCTGCTCGCCGATGCGCTGCGCGGCCGTGTCCGCGTCGAAGCAGGTGGGGTCGTCGCCGCCGGTCAACGAGTCGAACGACAGGTCGAGCACGGTTGCCTGCTCGAACGGCGTCTGCGTCCAGAGCACGCGCGGTAGCGCCTGGCGACGGGCTGCGACGTGCGCCCTGACGCGCGCGGGCGCAGGCGGCGCAGGCAGCCCGCAGGCCGCGCGCAGCCGGACCTCCGCGACGCGGTGGTCGCGGCCGCGCAGCGCGCGGAGGACCCGGCGCGCGCCTTCCTGGCTGACCGTCACGTGGGGGTCGTCCGGCCGCTCCTGCGCCTGCACGGCGGCGTTGACGACGCTGACTGCGAGCCGGAGCTCGACCAGCGGGACCACGAACGCGAGCTCGTCGTCGTCGAGCGGCAGCTCTGTGGAGAAGCCGCGCGTGACGGCGTCGATCGCTGCGAGCGGGTCGTCGGTGTGCATCGCCGCGTAGCTCGCGGCGATGGCGACCTCGCTGACCATCGCCGTGTGGCACATGTCGCCGAAGTCGACCAGCCCGGTCACCGCCTGCTGCGGCCCACTGCTGAGCAGCACGTTGTGGTGGTTGGCGTCGTTGTGCACGGCGCACCGCCGCAGCTGCTGTAGCGCAGGCTCGTGGCGCAGATACCACTCGTGGACGTCGCACACCGCGTCGCGCAGCCAGCCGGGCTCGACCGCGTCGAGGTGTGCGCCGATCCACCCGGACTGCAGCAGGTCCCACTTGAGCGTGCGGCGCGCCCGGCCGTCGTCGAACGTGAGCAGGGCGCGGTCGAGTCGGCCGAGGCTGTTGCCGAGCTGCTCCATGGTCTCGGGCGCGACGACGCCGTGGTCCACCATCAAGGAGCCCCCGAGCCAGGTGGTGACCCAGACGCGGTGTTCGTCGTCGAGGTCCGCCGTCGCCTCCCCGTCGGAGGTCGCGACCGTGCGCGCAGTCGGCACGTCGGGCGCGTGGTCGCGGACGTGCGCCACGGCGGCGACCTGCAGCGCGAGCGTCCCGGCGCCGGCTGCGTCGACGACCTTGACGAGCATGCGCGCATCGTCGGTCGTCAGGCAGAGGTTGGCGTCGACCTCTCCGGGCAGCGGCTCGAGCGCGCCCGCGAGCCCATAGCGCGCGGCCAGCAGGTCGCGCAGGGCGTCGCCGTGCTCGCGCAGGAAGTCGTGGCTGCTCACCACCGGCAGTCTTTCGCAGCGGCAGCCGGGACGCAAGCACCATCGGATCGCCGCGGATGCGGCCCCGTTCGCGCGAGCAGCGACGCCCGGGCGAGGGCCTCGAAGCGAGCCGCGAAGCCGGCGCGCCGCGAGCGGGCGCAGCGTCTAGGCTGGCCGCATGGCGCACGACGAGTTTGCGAAGCTGCGGACGGACTACGGCGACGCGGCGCTGCGCCGCGACGACCTGCCCAAGGACCCGATCGAGCTGTTCCGCGCGTGGCTGCAGGCTGCTGCCGAATCCGGCGTGCACGAGCCCAACGCGATGGCGCTGGCGACCTGCAGCGCCGACCTACAGCCGCGCTGCCGCGTGGTGCTGCTCAAGCAGCTCGACGACTTGGGCTTCGGCTTCTTCACCAACAAGGAGAGCCAGAAGGGCGACGACCTGCGCGCCAACGCCAAGGCGGCGGCGACCTTCTGGTGGGGCGCGCCGCGCACGCGGCAGGTCCGCATCGAGGGCGAAGTGCAGGAGCTGCCCGAGGCGGACTCCGACGCCTACTTCGCCAGCCGTCCGCGGCGCGCCCAGGTCTGCAGCGCGGCGTCGCCGCAGAGCCGGGTGGTCGCAGACCGCGCCGCGCTCGAGCGGCTGGTCGACGACCTCGACGCGGCGACCGGCGACGCGGCGCCTGTGCGCCCTGCGCACTGGGGTGGCTACACGATCCGGCCTGCGTCGATCGAGTTCTGGCAGGGTCGCGACGGCCGCCTGCACGACCGGTTCCGGTTCGAGCGCACCGGCGACGGCTGGGCGATCGTGCGCCTCGCTCCCTGAGCTCAGGCCGTCAGCGGGAACCAGTCGGGGTCTTGGTCGGGCGCGCGCTCGGGTGCCTCGGACAGGACGTCCGCGAGCACCGCGCGAAGCACCTGGAGCCGCTGCTGCAGCGGCGCATCGGCCGGCGTGACGAGGCTGAGCGCCTGGGCGAGATCCCCGTGCAGACGGGCGGCTACGTCGACCGCCGCGCAGACGGCGTCCTCGAAGTCGTGCTCCATGCCGGCACGCTCGCCGAGCGCCGTAAACTTTGCGTGAAGCCTGCGCGAACTTCGCGCCCGCAGAGCCGCCGCGGCGCGGCTACTCGACCCACTCGGCGATGAAGATGTTCGTGTCGCCCTTGGTGCGGTTGTAGCGGTTGCTCGCGAACACCAAGAACTTGCCGCACGGCGAGAACATCGGGAAGCCGTCGAACTCCGGGTTCTGCGTCACCTGCTCGATGCCGGTCCCGTCCTCGTTGATCAAGAACAGGTCGAAGTTGCGCGCCTGGGTGTAGTCGCCGGTCTCGCGCATCTTCTCCATCCCACGGAAGTTGCTCGAGAAGATGATGCGGCGGTCGTCGGGCAGCCAGAACGGCGCGAAGTTGGCCGCGCCGTTCTTGGTGACCTGGCGGAAGTTGCTGCCGTCGCGGTCGCAGACGGTGATCTCCATCTGCGACGGCTTGACGAGCTGCTGCATCAGCAGCGCGGCGTCCTCCTTGGCGCGCTCCTCGCTGTCGGGGAACGCCGAGCGCAGCACGAACTTGCTGCCGTCGTGCGAGTAGAACGCGCCGCCGTCGTAGCCGGGCCGGTCGGTGATGCGCTTCACGTTCGATCCGTCGGCGGCCATCGTGTAGAGCTCGAGGTCGCCGTCGCGGACCGACGTGAACACGATGTCGCCCGTGACCGGACAGACGGTCGCCTCGGCGTCGTAGCCGGGGGTCTCGGTGAGTCGGCGGAGGCCTTGGCCGTCGGCGGCGACGTCGAAGATGTCGTACTCGCGGTGCACGGCCCACTGGTAGCCGCGGCCGGTCATCTTGACGACCGGCGGGGCGTCGCCTTCGTGGTGCGTCGACGCGTAGACGATGCGCCGGTCGCCCTGCATGTAGTAGGCGCAGGTGGTGCGCCCCTTGCCGGTGCTGACCTGCTCCATCTCGCCGCTCGCGAGGTCGAGCACGTAGATCTGGTCGGCGGGCATCTCCGGGCCGCGGCGCTGGAGGACCAGCTTGGTGCCGTCGTTGGACCAGTAGGCCTCGGCGTTCTCGCCCTCGAACGTCAGCATGCGCACGTTCTTGAGGCGCGGCTCGCCCGGCAGCGGGTCGACCGGGCGGCCGGCGGCGATGGTGAAGTCCTTCGCCGGGACGACGGGGTCCTGGTTGGTGGGCAGCGCGTCGCAGGCAGCGAACGCGGCGATCGGGAGCAGCAGGCAAATCGGACGCATCGCGCCATGCTGGCCCGCGCGCCCGCGGGGAGCAACACGAATGCTCGGCGCCGCTGCTTCGGCGTCCGCGGCGGGTGGCGCGCCCGAGGCGCGCGCGCCCGCTGCTAGCCCCCGGCGGCGTGCGCGGCGTCGGCCGCTGCCGGAGCGGGCTGCGCCGTCGTCGCGGCCGGCGCGTTGGCGACGCCCAGCAGGGCGCGCTCTGCGTCGGTGAGCTCGGGGAACTGCGCTTCGAAGGTCTCGCGACGATCGCGGGCGAACGTGCGCAGGCTCGCCAGCAGGCGGGTCGGGTCCTCGGAGCCGAGCAGCCCGCTGCCTTCGATCGCGTCGGCGGCGGCCTTGTTGGCGACCTGATCGACGTCGCCGGGTGCGAGCCGCTCGTCGTCGAGCCAGAACTCCGCTCGGATATCGAAGAACGAAATCAGATTACGGAGGTGCGGTAAGGTGATGGCGGATCGACCCTTGCAGATGTCCGTCGCAGTTTGCGGCGACACCCCCAGTGCGCGGGC
>JBERSB010000121.1:0-4863 GCA_041236755.1 Luminiphilus sp.
GCCGCGCCTGCGCGCGGTGCGGGGTCCGGTGGCGACGGAGGACGCGCCCGAGGCGCCGCCGCCCGTGCGGCTGCGCCGCGAGTTCAAGGGCCTCACCGTCGCCGACCTCCTGCGCGACGAGGTCGTCGAGAGCCTGCCCGGACAGGTCCGCTCCGCGCTCGAGCACATCGAGCGCGGCGACCTCGCAGCCGCAGAGCGCGCGCTGCCGGGACACTTCGCCACCGTGCTCGAGGGCCCGGGCCACCGCCGCCGCAGCCGCGCCGGCTGGCTCGTGATCGTCGGCCTCGCGGCGGTGGTCGTCGGCGCCTTGCTCACCGGTTGGCTGCTGTCCTGACCCTCGCCAAATGCCGCTCGCACCGCGGCGCCCACCTGCGCACTATGCCCTCCTGGAGCCGTGACCGACAACGAAGCCAACGAAGTGGGTGAGGGCGGCGTCGCGGCGGCCGCAGCGTCCCTGTGGACGCCGGCGATCAGCGTGGTGGTTCCGATCTACAACGAGGTCGAGAACGTAGCACCGCTCCACGAGGCGCTGACCTATGCGCTCCAGGCGCTCGACCGGAGCTACGAGATCGTGCTGGTCGACGACGGCAGCACCGACGGCACGCGGGACGTGCTGCGTCGCCTCGCCGCGACCGACCCGTGCCTGCACCTGGTGTTCTTCCGCCGCAACTACGGCCAGACCGCCGCGATGGCCGCGGGCTTCGGCGCGTGCCGTGCGCCGATCATCGCGTCGATGGACGGCGACCTGCAGAACGACCCGGCCGACATCGGCCGCCTCGTCGAGAAGCTCGAGCAGGGCTACGACGTGGTCTGTGGGTGGCGCCGGAGCCGCCAGGACCGCGTCGCCACGCGCCTCTTGCCGTCGAGGATCGCGAACTTCCTGATCGCGCGGGTCACGGGCGCGCGCATCCACGACACGGGCTGCTCGCTGAAGGTCTACCGCAGCTGGGTGGTGCGCTCGCTCAACCTCTACTCGGACATGCACCGCTTCCTGGCGGCGCTGGGCGTGGGCCTCGGCGCCCGCATCACGGAGCTGCCGGTCCGCCACCACGCGCGCCGCGCAGGGGTCTCGAAGTACGGCCTCGGCCGCGTGTTCCGGGTGCTCGCCGACCTCGTCGGGATCAAGATGCTGATCCAGTTCGCGGCGCACCCGATCCGGTGGTTCTCGCTGCTGGCGCTGCCGATGTTCGGGCTCTCGGCGCTCCTGTTCCTGCTCGGCTTCGTCAAGTACACGCGCGAGGGCCTGGTGCTCTTCGGCGACACGGACATGGGCGCCGTCGCCGCCGGCTCGCTGGCGCTGCTCGTCACGGTCAACGTGTTCCTGCTCGGCTTCCTCGCCGAGCTGCAGGTCAAGGTCTCGAAGTTCTTCCGGCAGCGGATCTCGGTGACGGCGCGGGAGGCCATCCGGTGAGCGACCTGCTGACCGACGCGCCGCCCGGCGCCACGTCCCAGCCGGCCAGCCGGCCGCTGGTGTCCGTCGTGATCGCGGTGACCGGCACCGACGCCAACCCGCGCCCCGTGATCGAGGGGTTCGGCGGCGCGCTCGAGGCGTCCGGCTACGCCTCGGAGTTCGTGATCGTGCTGGACGGGCCCGTGGGCCGCTTCGACGACGACCTCCGCGAGCTCGCCGCGTCGTGGACCGTGCACGTCGTCGCGCTGGAGGGCGGCGGTCTCGGCGAGTCGATCGCGCTGTCGGCGGGCGTTGCCAAGGCCACCGGCGAGCTCGTCGTCAACGCGCCGCCCTACCTGCAGATCCACCCCGAGGACGTCGTTGACGTCGTCAAGGCGCTGGAGGCGGGCGCTGACTGCGTGGCGACCTGGCGCAACCGCCGGATCGACCCGTGGCTCAACCAGCTGCAGTCGAGGCTCTTCAACAGCGTGCTGCGCGTGATCATGAACGCGCCGTTCCACGACCTCAACTCGAGCACGCGGGGCTTCCGCCGCCAGGTCCTCGAAGAGGTCGCGGTCTACGGCGAGCTCTACCGCTTCCTGCCGGTGCTGGCAGCGCGGCAGGGCTTCCGCGTGGTCGAGGTGCAGGTCCGGCACCGCGAGGAGAAGGGCCGCTCGGGCTTCTTCGGGGTCGGCGTCTACCTGCGCCGACTGCTCGACATCCTCGCGATCACGTTTCTGACGAGGTTCACCCAGCGGCCGCTGCGCTTCTTCGGCTACCTGGGGTTCGCGGCGATCGCGATCGGCGCGCCCGTGGCGCTGTGGTACCTCTCCGAGCGGCTGTTCCTCGGCGAGTCGCTCGCCGACAAGCCGGCGTTCGTGATGAGCGCGATCCTGGCGGCGTTCGGCGTGCAGCTGATCGGCTTCGGCCTGATCGGCGAGATCATCATCTTCACCCAGGCGCCCACCCTGCGGGACTACAAGATCGAGGGCGAAGGCGGCGAGGTCGCCGACCTCGACGAGCTCGAAGAGGACGCGCGGAGCGACGCGGGCGCCGCCGCCGCTCCCGCCCCGGCGGCCCCCGAACCAGTGGTCCCCGCCACGCCCTCGCCGGCCGGGATGGCGCTGCGCGTGCGCCGCGCGCTGCCAGGCGAGGACGCGAGGTGGGACGCGTATGTCGCAGGGCACCCGGACGCGACGTTCTTCCACCGCTCCGGCTGGTCCCGCGTCGTCCAGGAGCAGTTCCGGCACGAGCCGCTCCACCTCGTGGCCGAGCGCGGGCGCGATTGGTTGGGCGTGCTGCCCGTGTTCCTGACCAAGAGCCCGTTCCTCGGCAAGAACCTCATCAGCGTGCCCTACGCCGTCTACGGCGGGCCGCTGTCGAGCGGCGCGGACGCGCACGGAGCCCTGATGCAGCACGTCGCAGCGCTGGGCCTCGACCTCGGCGTCGGCTTCGTCGAGCTGCGCAACCTGCACCCGGGCCCTGACGACAACCCGCGGTCCGACCTCTACGTGACGTTCCGCTGCGACCTGCCCGACGATCCCGCCGAGGTGATGGCGCGCATCCCGAAGAAGCGCCGGGCCGAGGTCCGTGCGGCGCGCGAGCCGCGCGCGCCCGCGTCGAAGAAGCGTCGCGAGTCGTTCGGGATCCAGGTCACCGACGACGGCAGCGCGGAGGAGCTGTTCCGGCTGTTCGCCGAGACCAAGCGGCGCCTGGGCTCGCCGAGCCTGCCGCTCACCTGGTTCGAGGGCCTGCGTGAGGAGTTCGGCAGGGAGGCGGTCATCCACAGGGCCGTGGAGCCGTCGGGGCGCACGATCGCGGCGGTGATGTCGTTCACCTATGGCGACACGGTCTACGCCTACTACTCGGGCGCCCGCGACGACGTCAACCACACCGGCGTCAACAACTACATCTACTGCGCGATCATGGAGTGGGCCGTCGAGAAGGGCTTCCGACGCTTCGACTTCGGGCGCAGCCGCGCGGGCTCGGGGCCGGCGAAGTTCAAGACCAACATGGGCTTCGAGGCCGAGCCGCTGCACTACGAGTACGTGCTCGTGGGCCAGGGCGCGAAGATCCCCGAGTTCCACCCGAGCAACCCGAAGCTCGCGCTGCCTCGCAAGCTCTGGTCCAAGCTGCCGCTGCCGGTGAGCAACCTGCTCGGCGCGCGGCTGTCGCGCTACCTGCCCTAGCGCACAGGTAGCCGCGCGAACGCCGCGACGCTGGCGCGCGCCGGCTCCCGCGTTAGCTTGACGCGCTGCATGTCGACCCCCGAGTCCGAGCACACCCGCTGGTCCCCCGGCCTGATCGGGTTCTACCTCAGCTGCGCGGGCGTCGCGCTCGGCGCGACCATCGCGGGCGGGAGCCACTTCTTCTTCGAGTCGCTCGGCGGGACCGTGTTCGGCGCGGTCATGTCGCTGGTGACGTGCGTGACCTGCTACTTCTCGCTGCGCGCGGCGCGCCGTCCGCCCGAAGAGGGCGGTGCCTAGCGCTGCGGCTGCCCGGCGCGCTCAGCGAGGCTGCTCGAGCAGCCAGTCGACCGCCGCCGCGAGGTCGTCGCACTCGTGGTCGGCGCTGCAGTCCGCCGCTTCGAGCTGCTCGCGCTGGAGTGCTACGGGCTTGCCGCTCCGCACCAGCACCTTGTGCACGTCGAGCCCGCGCGCCGTCAGCAGGTCCCGCGCGCTGTCGCCGATCACGACGGCGCCGTCGAGCGTGACGCCGAGCGGGCCGAGCAGCGCGCAGGCGTCTTGCAGCATGCCGGGCTCGGGCTTTCGGCAGCGGCAGGCAAGCCGGTAGCCGGGGTCGCCGCCTTCGGCGTCAGGGTGGTGGGGGCAGTGCAGGTAGGCCAGCGGCACCCTGTCGAGCTGCTCGTGCAGCGCCTCGTGCACGCGCGCGAGGTCGCGCTCGTCGTAGTAGCCGCGCGCGATGCCGCTCTGGTTGGTGACGACGACCACGCGGAAGCCGGCGTCGGCGAGGCGTCGCACCGCGTCGCGCGCGCCGGGCAGCAGCTCGAGCCGGTCGGGCGCACCGCAGAAGTCGACCTCGCGGTTGATCGTCCCGTCGCGGTCGAGGAACGCCGTGCGCGTCACTGCCCCGGGTCCCGGTCTCCTGCGCCGTTCGCCTCGGCCTCTCGCTGCGCGGCCAGCAGCTCGAATCCCAGCAGCGGCGCGTCGGACGGCTGCAGCACGACGCAGAGCTCGCGCGGCAGCAGCGCGCCGCGGATGCCGAACGGCATCGCGAAGTCCGCGATGGTCCAGAACAGCGGCAGCGGCGCCATGCTGACCTCGTAGGCGCCGTCGATCCACTTGCTGGTGTAGCCCTCGGTGACCTGGTGCAGCACGCGCTCGGCCGGCCGGTAGCCCGGCTTCTCGAGGCGCACCACGTGGTCGGTGCCGAAGTTGCCCCCGATCTGCAGCACGCGCGGGGTCGTGTGCCCGGTGTCGACCCCGTCGACCAGGATGCGCGCGCCCATCGGG
>JBERSB010000122.1:0-9095 GCA_041236755.1 Luminiphilus sp.
GGGGCACGCCGGGCTCAATCCGCGACGGCTGCAGCGCCGATAGACCCTGCGTCTCGCCACGTCGGCGGGCCGGAACAGGAGCGCGACAGCATGGTCTCGATGGAAGAGCTGCTGAACCTGATGGTTCAGCGAGGTGGTTCGGACCTCCACTTGACGGTGGGTTCTCCTCCGCGAATCCGCATCGACGGCAAGCTCGTCGACACGGAGTACGACCCGTTGATGCCCGAGGTGACCAAGAAGCTGGTCTACTCGGTGCTCGGTGCCGACCAGGTCGCCAAGCTGGAGAAGGAGCTCGAGCTCGACTTCTCGTTCGGCGTCGCCAACCTCGGCCGCTTCCGGACCAACGCGGTCCTGCAGCGCGGCACGGTGGCCGCGGTGCTCCGGGTCATCCCGTTCGAGGTCTTCGACTTCGAGACGATCGGCCTGCCGAGCAAGGTCTGCGAGTGGATCTGCAACCTGCCGCGCGGCCTCGTGCTCTGCACCGGTGCGACCGGCTCGGGCAAGTCCACGACGCTGGCGTCGATGGTCGACTTCATCAACACGCACAACCAGGGGCACATCGTCACGATCGAGGACCCCATCGAGTTCCTGCACCGCAACAAGGGCTGCCTGATCAACCAGCGCGAGGTCGGCGGCGACACGCACGCGTTCGGCAAGGCGCTCAAGTCCGTGCTGCGTCAGGACCCCGACGTCGTGCTGGTCGGTGAGATGCGCGACCTGGAGACGATCGAGGCCGCGCTGACCCTGGCCGAGACCGGGCACCTGACGTTTGCGACGCTGCACACCTCGGACGTGACGCAGACCGTCAACCGCATCGTCGACGTGTTCCCTGCCCACCAACAGCAGCAGATCCGCACGATGCTGTCGTTCACGCTGCAGGCGATCATCTGCCAGCAGCTGGTCCCGAAGCAGCACAGCAAGGGCCGTGCGCTCGCGGCCGAGGTCATGATCGCCAACCCCGCGATCCGCGCGCTGATCCGCGACAACAAGTCGCACCAGATCATGTCGACCATCCAGACCGGCGCGAAGGTCGGGATGAGGACCATGAACCAGTCGCTGTTCGAGCTCTACAAGGCGGGCACGATCAGCTACCAGGACGCGATCGAACACACCTCGGACGAGGCGGACTTCCAGCGCCTGATGGAGCGTAACGGCGGCGCCAACGACGTCGCGAACAAAGGGATGGGCGGGAGGCTCAGGCGCTGAGCATGAGCCAGTTCGGCAAGAAGCTCCGAGGCATCCTCGAGAAGGCCGGCAAGCTCGACGCTGCGACCGGCCAGGCGCTGCTCGTCGAGGCCCAGGCGGCCAAGCGCCCGTTCACCGAGGTGCTGGTCAAGAAGGGTGTCGCGACCGAGCAGGAGCTCGTCTCCTTGATCGCCAAGGCCGCCAACGTCCCGCCGATCGACCTCTCCAAGCTGAGCCTCAACAAAGAGGTATTGGAGTCGGTGCCCGAGGACGTCGCCCGCGACTACTGCGTGTTCCCGGTCGACAAGATCGGGTCCTTGATCACGGTCGCCGTCGCGAACCCGTTCGACGTGCTCAAGCTCGACGACATCCGGATCGTCACGGGCTGCCAGCTGCGGCTCGTCGTCTCCACCGAGGAGGAGATCGAGCGCACCCGCACCAAGAGCTACCAGCAGGAGACCGAGTCCGTCGACGGGATCCTCGATTCTTTCGACGAGTCCGACGTCGCGCTCTACGAGGAGGATTCCCAGGAAGAGGGCACCGACCTCAGCGTGATCAGCGACGAAGACTCGCCGGTCGTCAAGCTGGTCAACAAGATGATCCTCGACGCGTGCAACCAGGGCGCGTCCGACATCCACATCGAGCCGTTCGAGAAGAGGGTCATCGTCCGCTACCGCAAGGACGGCACGATGATCGAGGTGATGGCGCTGCCCAAGCGCATGCAGAACAACATCACCTCGCGCATCAAGATCATGTCCAAGCTGGACATCGCCGAGAAGCGCAAGCCGCAGGACGGTAAGTTCCAGATGAAGATCGGCCGCAAGGCGGTCGACTTCCGCGTCTCCATCCTGCCGGTCGTCTGGGGCGAGAAGACCGTCTTCCGGATCCTCGACTCCAGCAACCTCGCGCTCGACATCAGGTCGCTCGGCTTCGAGCAGCGCTGCATGCAGGACTACCTGTGGGCGTGCGCGCAGCCCTACGGGATGATCCTGGTGACGGGGCCCACGGGCTCGGGCAAGTCCACGACGCTCTACTCGGCGGTGCGCCACATCGCCTCGCCGGACATCAACCTCGTCACCGTCGAGGACCCGGTCGAGTACCAACTCGAGGGCATCAACCAGGTCCCGGTGAACCCCACGGCGGGGCTCACCTTCGGCGGCGCGCTCCGCTCGATCCTGCGTCAGGACCCGGACGTGGTGCTGCTCGGCGAGATCCGCGACCACGAGACGCTCGAGATCGCGATCAAGGCCGCGCTGACGGGCCACCTCGTCCTCAGCACGCTGCACACCAACGACGCGCCGTCGACGATCACGCGGATGATCGACATGGGCGTCGACCCGTTCATGGTGTCGAGCGCCGCGCTGCTGATCTGTGCGCAGCGTCTCGCCAAGCAGCTGTGCCCCAGCTGCAAGACGAAGGTCGACGTGCCCAAGCAGGCGCTGCTCGGACTCGGCTTCCACGAGTCGGACTTCGAGAACCCGGAGCTCGAGATGGAGTTCTTCGAGCCGGTCGGCTGCGCGCGTTGCAGCGGGGGCTACAAGGGCCGCTTCGCGCTGCTGGAGACGATGCGCATGACCGAGGGGGTCCGGCGCATGATCGTCGAGCGGGCGAACATCCAGGACGTCAAGAACAAGGCCCTGGAAGAAGGGATGCTGACCCTCCGGCGGTGCGCGCTGCTGAACGCCGCCCGCGGCAAGACGAGCCTCCAGGAGGTCGAGGCGAGGACGATGGCGGACTGACCCGACGGCGCTGCGCGGAGCACCGCGCGGCCACGGACAACGGCACAACATGGCAACCAAGTTCAAATACGAGGCGCGCAACAAGTCGGGCAAGGTCGTCAAGGGATCCGTCGCGGCGGGCTCCCAGTCGGAGGCCGTCGCCGAGGTGCGTCGTCTCAACCTGACGCCGCTCGAGGTCGCCAAGGCGTCGGGACTAAGCGACCTGTTCAGCGGGTCCGTCGGCGGCAAGAAGGCCAAGGCCAAGCGCGCGTCGGCCAAGAAGGGGGAGCTCGAAGTCTTCACCCGTCAGCTGTCCACGATGCTGAGCGCCGGCATCCCGATGCTCGAGGCGCTCGAGATCCTGGCCGACCAGGCCGAGACCCCCGGCTTCGCGTTCTGCCTGGACAAGGTCGTTGAGGACATCCGCAACGGCTCGGACCTCAGCAAGGCGCTCGAGCCTCACAAGCGGGTCTTCAGCCACATCTACGTCAGCATGATCCGCGCCGGCGAGGTCTCCGGCCAGATCGACATCATCCTGACGCGCCTCGCCGAGTACCTCGAGGCGGCCGCCCACCTGCGCAACGAGATCAAG
This sequence comes from Luminiphilus sp., assembly GCA_041236755.1. Classification (GTDB taxonomy): domain Bacteria; phylum Planctomycetota; class UBA1135; order UBA1135; family UBA2386. Next base: position 3,496 of record JBERSB010000122.1, read on the forward strand.
TCGGCGATGACCTACCCGGTCATCTCGCTGGTGCTCGTCATCGGTATCGCCTCGTTCCTGATGATCGGGATCGTGCCGTCGTTCAAGCCGGTCTTCGAGTCGCTCGAGGTCGACCTGCCGCCGCTCACGGTCATGACCATGGACGCGGCCGAGTTCATGAAGAACCAGTGGTACCTGATCTTCGGCGGACTCGCGGCGCTGATCTTCGGCGTGATGGCCCTCTGCCGCACCGAGAAGGGCGCCTACGCCAAGGACGCCGTGCTCCTGCGCGTGCCGGTCTTCGGCGTGCTGTTCAAGAAGGTCGCGCTGTCGCGCTTCGCGCGCACGTTCTCGACGCTCGTCAAGTCCGGCGTGCCGATCCTCGGCGCGATGGAGATCGTCTCCGACACGGCGGGCAACAAGGTCATCTCGGGGATCGTGGACCGCGCGCGCGACAGCGTGCGCAACGGCGACAGCCTCTCGGACCCGTTCCTCGAGTCGTCGGTCTTCCCGCCGATGGTCGTCAAGATGATGGCGATCGGGGAGCGCTCGGGCGCGCTCGACGCGTTGCTCGAGAAGATCGCAGAGTTCTACGACCAGCAGGTCGAGGCAGAGGTCAAGGGCCTCACCTCGATGATCGAGCCCATCATGATCGCGGTCATGGGGGTCATCGTCGGCGGCATCGTGCTCGCGGTGTACCTGCCGATCTTCAAGCTGCAGGAGAAGCTGTCGGGCGGCTAGCGCCCGACGGCTCAGGCAAAGGAACCATGAACGAAGCAACAAGCCGGGCGCTGCTGTACGGCGGCGCCCTCGCGGTCCTCGGCGGCATCGCCGCATGGTGGGCCAACACCGACAAGGAGGCGGACGTCGTCACGCTGCTCAGCGGCGCCAACGCCCAGCTGCAGATGGCGCACGCGATGCCTTCCTTCGACCTCGAAGGGGTCCCGCTGGACTCGCGCGACGCGCTGATCGCCACGGCGATCGACCAGCTGGAGCGTGTGGAGCGCGTGCAGCCCGGAATGGCGGTTACGGCAGAGTTCCGCGGCTTCGCGCACATGCTCCACGGCGAGTTCCGCGAGGCCGCCGCTTGCTACGAGCAGGCGCGGGCGTGCGAGGACTGCGGCGACGAGCAGCGTGACGTGCTCGCCTTCAACCAGGCGCGCATGCTGGCCAAGGCCGGCGAGGGGGTCCGCGCGCTGGAGGTCTTCGCGGCGAACAAGGACGCGCTGGACGATCGCTACGGCCACCAGAGGGTCGTCGAGGAGGCGGCGATCCTCAGCGAGCTCGGCCGCCAGGACGAAGTCCTGTCGAGGCTCCAGCAGCTGCTCGGAGACGAGCACGCGCCGCCCGTGGCAAGGCTGCAAGCGGGACGTCTGCTCCTCGACGCAGGGCACGACGGGCTCGCCGAGATCGCGTTCGACGGCGCGCGGCAAGCTCTGCCCATCGCGGACTATTACTACGCGCGGCTCAAGTTGCGTGCTGGCGACGTCGATACCTGCCTGGAGTCCCTGACGCGTGTCGTCGATGCGCGTCCGGCCGAGGTAAGGCGACTGGTCACTCGTGACGCAGGAGCCTGGTCGGACGTTCGCGACGAACGCATTCAGAGACTCTTGGACCTGCAGCTGGCGTCCCCGGGGCGCTGAGCGGGTTCACCAGAAGAGATTAGGGGAAAGAAACCGCGGCCCGCTTCGGGTCGCTCAACCGGTTGTCAATGGAGAACCAAATGTCCAAGCGGGAACAGGGCTTTACGCTCATCGAACTGATGATCGTCGTTGCGATCATCGCCATCATCGCGTCCATCGCGATTCCGAACCTCCTCAGCGCGCGCCTGAACGCCAACGAGTCGGCCGCCGTCGCCACGCTGAAGAACATCTCGTCCGGCCAGTCGCAGTGCCAGGCCTCGGGCGTGATCGACACGAACGCGAACGGCCAAGGCGAGTACGGCTACTTCGGCGAGCTCTCGGGCCGCGTCGGCATCCGTCCGGCCCCGGCCACGCTGGCGAACAACACGATCGCTCCGCCGGTCCTGTCGGCCGCCTTCGGCAACATCGCCGACAACGCCGAGACGACGGTCTCGCGCTCGGGCTACATCTTCCAGATGTTCCTCCCGGACGTCACCGCGCTGGGCGTCGCCGAAGACGCGACCGGTGGCCACGCCGCCGGCACCGTTGACGCGAGCCAGTCGGAGGTCCTGTGGTGCTGCTACGCGTGGCCGAACGTCCGCGGCAACAGCGGCAACCGCACCTTCTTCGTCAACCAGTCGGGCGACGTCCTCGCCACGAACGGCAACGTCCTGGGCTACACCGGCAACACCACGGTGCCGGCGTTCAGCGCTGCCTTCACCGACTCGGACCTCAGCGGCATCGTCGAGATGAGCGACGCGACCGCCGCTGCCGCGGCCGGCGCCGGCTCCGACGGCAACACCTGGGTCGTCGTCCAGTAAGGACGTCAGGCTCTCGCGGGCTCGCGCCCGCGGACCGCGAACGCCCGCGCGCAGCTCTGCTGCGTGCGGGCGTTTCGCATTGGTGGCCTCCGTCGCAGGCTTCAGCCGAACAGCTGGACCGCGTTCTCGAACGTCAGGCGCGCAGCCTCCTCGAGCGGCAGGTCGCGGACTTCGGCGAGCTTGGCCAACGTCTCGACGACGAGGGCAGGCTCGTTGCGCTTGCCGCGCCGCGACTGCGGCGGCAGGAACGGCGCGTCGGTCTCCACCAGGACGCGATCCGCGGGCGCACAAGCGCACGCCTCGCGCAGCGCCTCGTTCTTCTTGTAGGTCAAGGGCCCTGCGAACGAGAGTTGCAGGCCGAGGTCGACGGCGCGCTTCGCTTCGTCGACGCCGCCCGAGAAGCAGTGCATGACGCCGCGCACCGGCGGCTCGTCCTCGAGCACCTCGAAAAGCTGCGGGAACGCGTCGCGGCAGTGGAAGATCACCGGCAGGTCGCGCGCCCGCGCGAGCGCCAGGTGCGCGCGCAGCGAGCGCTGCTGCTGGTCGAGCGGCGTGCGGTCGCGGTAGCAGTCGAGCCCGGTCTCGCCGACGGCCGCGCAGGTCGGGTCCGCGGTGAGCGCTTCGATCGCGGCCCACTGGTCGTCGAAGGCGTCGCTGTCGTTGGGGTGCAGGCCTGCGCTCCAGCGCACGCCGGGCAGTCGCGCGAGGTCGCGCGCCGCTGCGCTCGTCGCGGCGTCGATGCCGACGACGAGCAGGGCGTCCACGCCCGCCGCGACGGCCCGCTGGTGGTCTTCCTCGGGCGGCACCACGCCGTCCAGGCCGATGTGGCAGTGCGTGTCGTAGACCTGCATGTCGCTCGGCGTCGCGGCGCTCGCTCAGAGCTTGCGGCCGTGTGCTTCGGCGAACGCCTTGACGGCGTCGGCGTCCTGGTCCCACGCGGCCTGCAGCACCTCGTCGATCGCCCCCTGGAGCAGCTCGTCGGCGTCGGCGAGCAGCGGCGTCACCAGCTTCTCGAACCGGTCGAACACGCCGCCGTCTGCTGCGCACGGGGCCTTGGCCGCGAGCACGGCCGCGCGCCGCAGCTTGTCGTCGGCGCTCTTGGCGAGCTTCTGGAGGTCCTTCCAGAGCTTCTTGTTCTTGCAGACGAGGTGGCCGAGCACGTCGCTGGCGAGCTTCGTCGTGACGCCGTCGTCGTGGCTCTCCCTGAGCATCGCCTCGATCGCGGGCAGGTCCGGCGGCTCGAGCAGCTCGGCCCGCAGTGCTAGGATCTCCGCGCCGACGCGGCGGAGCTCGTGCGTCTTGCTGTTCCACAGCGTGCGCGCGAAGGCGGTCATCTGCGCGCGCCCCATCTCGGGGAACTGCTCGGTCAACTCGGCGGCGGCTTGCACCATGTCCTCGTCGCGCGCGCCGAGGCACTTGATCTTGGGCCCGAACTGCGCCGCGAGCTCGCGCGCGCGCTCTTCGTCGCCCTGCTCGGTCAGCCGCTGTCGCAGCAGGGCCTGCTCTCTGCCGAAGTTCATGCTCATACCGACGTCTTCCTCGTCAGGTGTTCGATCAGGTCCAGCTTGGTGATGAGTCCCAGCACCGTCCGGTCTTCGCTTACGACCAGCGCCACCTCGCCCCGCTCGAAGATGTGCGGCAGCTCGTTGGCTTCGGCGTGCGGCGCGATCGTCGAGACCTTGCGCTCCATCACTTCCGCGATCGCGGTGTCGGGCGAGGCGCCGTCGACCAGCACCCGGAGCGTGTCCGCCTCGGTGAGGATGCCGGCCAGCTTGCCCTGGTCGGTGACCGGCACCTGGGAGAAGCCGCGCTCCTTGAACATCGCCACGGCGTCTGCGAGCGGCTTGCCGCAGTCGACCGTGACCACCTCGCGCTTGGGCATCGCGCGCAGCAGCTCTTCGATCGTGCCGATCGCCCAGTCCTCCTCGAGGAAGCCGTTCTCGCGCATCCAGCGGTCGTCGACGTACTTCGTCAGGTAGTTGCGGATGCTGTCGGAGAAGATGCAGCAGATGCGCGCGCCGGCAGGGAAGTCCTTGGCGACGTGCATCGCGGCCCAGGCTGCCGCGCCGCACGAGCCACCGACCAGCAGGCCCTCCTGGCGGATGAGCTGCCTCGCTACCCGGAAGCTGTCCTCGTCGTTAGAGCGGATCCACTGGTCGACCAGCGAGCGGTCGAGCACGTCGGGGACGAAGTCGTAGCCGATGCCCTCGACCTTGTAGCTCTTGATCGGGCCGGGCCCCGCGAGGATCGAGCCCTCGGGGTCGACGCCGATGATCTTGCAGTCGGGTATGCGACGCTTGACGACGCGCGCGACGCCCGTGAGCGTGCCGCCGGTGCCCGCGGTCATGACGATCGCGTCGAGCTTGTCCTCGAACGCGTCGCAGATCTCGACGCCGGTGCCCTCCTCGTGCGCGAGCGGGTTCGACGGATTGCCGTACTGGTCGAGGATGTGCGCGTTCGGGATGACCTCGCGCAGGCGGTTGGCGACGCCGATGTGCGACTCGGGCGCGTCCCAGGCTGCCTCGGTGGGGGTGCGGATGATCTCGGCGCCGAGCGCCTCGAGGACCACCTGCTTCTCGCGCGACATCTTCTCGGGCATCGTGATGATCACGCGGTAGCCGCGCACCGCGGCGGCCAGCGCCAGGCCGATGCCGGTGTTGCCCGAGGTCGGCTCGATCAGCGTGTCGCCCGGCTTGATGCGGCCCTCTGCTTCGGCGTCGAGCAGCATGCGCACGCCGATGCGGTCCTTGACCGAGCCGCCGGGATTGAAGAACTCACACTTGCCGTAGATCTCCTGCTGCAGGTGGCGGCCGATGCGGGCGAGACGGACGATCGGCGTGTCGCCGACGGTCGAGAGGATCGAGTCGTGGATGCGGGCCATGTGTGCGGGCTCGCAGGCCAGGATACGACGACGGAGCGGATGAAGCGAACCCACGGGCCGCGCCTGCATGCGCCGCAGCGACGATTCTTTGCGCCTGCGCCTTGTCCGGTCCGGCCGTTCGCCCCATCGTCTTCGCCCCCGTGAACGACTCCGTGCCACAGAGCGACCAGCAACGAGACTCGCAGGACGCATCGCAGCAGGTCCCGCCGGCCGAGGGCGCGGTCCCTCAGCCGCAGCCGCCGCAGCCGCCGCCGCCGTCTCCGGAGGCGAGCGCGGCGCCCCCCGCGGGCGCCGCGG
>JBERSB010000123.1:0-3324 GCA_041236755.1 Luminiphilus sp.
GAACGGCGGGCACCAGAACTTGTACGACACGCGCATCGCGACGTGGGACGTGACCTCCGGCCAGAGGGTCGAGGCCAAGAGCCTCGTTGCGAGCGAGCGTCGGAGCCAGCTCGCCGAGACGGCGGCACACCTCCTGCGCGAAGACCTTCCCGACCTCCACTGGGACCCAAGCGAGCTCCAGAAGGCCTTCGTCGAGACCCGGAATGTCGCCGTCGTCGAAGACGGGCTGCTCTACTGCTTCGACCCGTTCGAGATCGCAGATCGCCCGCAAGGCATCATCCGACACACCGTGCCTTGGTCGGTAGTCCGCGAGCTGTCCGAATGGGCAGCGCAGGCAAGGTCCGCGCGCGCCACTTGAGCCCATTCCTCCTCAACGAGGTCCGCCTCTGCAGACGATGCTCATTACAATCCGCTAGGCCGCATCGTCGCCCGCTTACACCGTGAGGAACACACCAGGCGCTGAATCATGAAGCTCGTGCACGTAGCCCCGCACGTCTTCGAAGAAGCGAGCGGCCCGTCGTATTCGATCCCGAGGCTCTGCAGCGCGCTGATCGATGCTGGCGCCGAGCTAGACCTGTTGGCGATGCAATGGGACTCCGAGGACCGGCGCGAGGATCCCCCTCCGATGCTCCATTACTTCCCCATGGGGAGCGGCCCCAAACGGCTCGGTCGATCGCCCCAGCTCTTCCGGGCATTGCGGGATCGCGTGGGCTCAGGACAAGTGGATGTAGTGCACTCACACATCCTCTGGCAGATGAACTCCATCTATCCGGCGCGCGCGGTGAAGGGCACGCCCACCAAGCTCGTCGCGTCGCCACGAGGCTCCTTGTCCAAGACAGCGATGAAGCAGGGGTCGTGGACGAAGCCCATCTTCTGGCACCTGCTACAGCGCTCCGCGCTCGCGGCTGCGGACTGCCTGCATGCGACCTCGATGCAAGAGTGCGAAGACATGCGTCGCCTCGGGTTCCGCCAGCCTGTCTGCATCCTGCCCAACGGCGTCGAGCTCCCCGAACAGCCTTCCATCGAGGTCCCACGCCGCCATGAAGTGCTGTATCTCGGTCGCCTCCACCGCATCAAGGGCATCGAGAACCTCTTGCATGCCTGGTCCATCGTGGCTGCCAAGTTCCCCAGCTGGGATCTCCGCATCGCGGGCCCGACGGAGAGCTACGGCCGCGGCTCGGGCCACGCGGATCGGCTCAAGCAGATGGCGTCTGAGCTGGGCTTGGAGCGGGTGACCTTCGACGATCCGAAGTACGGGGACGAGAAGTTCCAGGCTTACCGCCAGGCGGCCGTCTACGTGCTGCCTTCTTTCTCCGAGAACTTCGGCATGACCGTCGCCGAGGCACTTGCGAGCGGCACACCGGTGATCACCACCAAGGGCGCACCTTGGGAGCGCCTCGAAGCCGCCGGCGCAGGCTGGTGGATCGACATCGGCGTCGAACCGCTGGTCGCGGCCCTGCAGGAGGCCATGTCCAAGCCTATGGAGACGCTCGCGGACATGGGGCGCGCGGGCCGCGCGTTCGTGAGACGCGACTACGACTGGACGAACATCGGCCGGTCGATGCGTGACGTCTACCAGTGGCTGATCGCGAAGGGCGATCGACCCGACTGCGTGCACCTCTCATGAAGTCGCTGCGCGAAATGAGGCGCTGCGCGGATTCATCGCTGCTCTCCCGCAGCCGGCGAAAGCGCGCTCCGCGGACGTGGCAGCACCGCACCCTCACAGCTGGCGAGCACCAGTGACATGCAAACGGTTGTCCTCGAACACACGGACCTGATGGTCAGCAGGCTCTCGTTCGGGACCTCACGCCTCCACCACCTGAGGTGGCGCCGCGACCGCCGAGCGCTGCTGGAAGCCGCCTTCGACGCCGGCTTCACGCACTTCGACACCTCGCCCTACTACGGGTTCGCGCTGGCCGAGCACGAGCTCGGGCAGGTCGAGGCGATCCGCAGCGGCCGGGCCACCGTCGCGACCAAGGTCGGCATGTACAGCGCGCAAAGCGCTGCTCGCACCGGCACCGCCGCCTGGTCCAAGAAGGCGCTCGGACGCATCATTCGTCCCTGGGGTCGAGCCGTCGTCGACTGGTCCGTGCGACGCGCGAAGTCCAGCCTGACGGCGAGCCTGCGCCGACTGCGACGCGACCACATCGACTTGCTGCTCCTACACGAGGCCGATCCTGACCTTATCGAGGCCGACGAGTACCTCCGATGGTTCGAAGACGAGCACAGGCAGGGGCGCGTCCGTCACTGGGGCCTCGCAGGCAACCGCGAACAGTTCGCTGATTGGATGGACGGACACCCGCTGGGCCGCGTACTGCAAGTGCGCGACTCGCTCGCGAGTCCGGTCACCAAGGCGCAGATCACGTTCGGATACCTGACCGCGCAAAGCAGCCTGCCTGGCGCAGGCGTCCAAAGCTTGCTGACGGACGCGTTGGCGCGGCAGCAGGGCAGCGTCCTCGTCTCGACGCGTCGGCGAGATCGGCTTGCAGAACTCGCGGACGTTGGCCGATAGGCTTCGGTCGGTGTAGGCGTGCAGCACTTCGGCATGAACGCATGCACGCAATCCCGCAGGCCATGATCATCGACAGCGACGACTTTGCACGGGCGGGCGGTAACGCAGAATGCGACGTGTGCATTGTTGGCGCAGGCGCTGCAGGGATCTTCTTGGCACACAAGCTGGCTACGGCCGGCAGATCGGTCGTCCTACTGGAAGCCGGGCCGCGCATATGCCAAGACGGCGCAACCGTAGGAATCGAAGCGCTGCTTCCCGAAACCGACTACTGCGGATCGACCGCAGGCCGCTTCTTCGGTCTCGGGGGCTCCACGTCGCGCTGGGGCGGGCTGCTGATCTCGCACTCGCGGCACGATCTGAGACCCGTCGCAGACGGTGAGTTCGACGCATGGTCGCACATCGTTCGCCTCGTCGAGCTGCACCAGAGCGACGTCGCCTCCACGCTGCAGGTGGACGCCGAGCGCGGGCACGTGGCCAAGGCGCGCCGATTCATGGGTCGCGCCCACGGAGACCTCGAGTCCAGCGGCGTACAGACCCTGGCCGGCGAGTTCTTGCCGTTTCGCCGCAAGAACCTCTCTTTCCTACTCGGCGGCTCGCCTCCTCGAGGCTCGCTGAAGGTGTTCCTCCAAGCGGTCGCTGTCTCGTGGCAGCGAGGCGCTGGATGTGACGTGGCAAGCGTCGACGTCCGCTGTCCAAGCGGAGGGTTCACGGTCAAGGCTCGGCGCTTCGTGCTGACTGCAGGCACGATCGAGTGCTCTCGCATCCTGCTGGAGATGCGGAGACAGCTCGGCGACGGTCTGTTCTCCGCGGCC
>JBERSB010000124.1:0-7501 GCA_041236755.1 Luminiphilus sp.
CCTACGAGGCGCTGAACAGCATGCCCGAACCGCTCGGCGCAGCAGACCTGCTGCTCTGCGCCGATCTGCTGCTGCGCGCGCCCATCGGGGACCGCGAGGGCGAGCTGCGCATGGCGCAGCGCTGGCCCGACGGCACCTACGGCTTCCCGCTGGTGCAGGCCGTCGCCGGTCGCCTGCGCGCAGCCGACGAGACCGCTGCGCGGATCGTGTTCGCCGAGGTCGTCGACGAGCTGCGCGCGCTGCCCGAGGCCGCCTCGATCTCGCGCCAGCGCCTCAAGGTGTTCTGGCGCGCGCTGTCGCGCACGCCTGCGCTGCAGGTCGCGCTCGGCCGGGCCACCTCGCGCCTGTGGCCGGTGACGGCGCCCGACGAAGCGGTCGGCGAAGGCGTCGCTGCGTGGCTGCAGGCCAACGACGCGGAGGTCCGCGGGGAGTTCGAGCGGGCAGAGAGGCTCTACCGCGCCGCGGGCCGCGAGCTGCTGCGGCTGCCGGACCGCCGCGCGGACGTGCGCTGGCTGCTCGGTGAGCGGGACCCGGCAGGTGGATCGGACCCGTTCGCGGCGCTCGCGGCCGCACCGCACCGCATGCAGTTCGAGGCCGCGCGCGCGGCGGGAGACGCGGCGCGCGCGGAGCGAGCGGCGGCGCTCGTCCGCGAGTTCGCCGGGCGCGACGAGGCCGCGCGCGCTACCGTCAGGGCAACAGAAGCAACACGACGATGATGACCCGAACCCTGATCGCGCTCACGCTGCTCGCGGCCTGCGTCCCCTCGCAAGGTGAGCAGGACCCCGACCAACTCCTGCGGGAGCTGCAGAAGTCCTTCGCGAAGGAAGGCGTCGTCGTCGACGCGAAGGCCAGCACGGTGACGGTGCCCGCGGTGGTCAATCCACAGCAGGACCCGGTCGAGTACCTCCTCATCCACCGGCGCGGCAAGAAGCACGAGGCGGTGTTCTGGACCACGACCAAGCCGAGCGTGCTCAACGCGGCGCTGTTGATGCTCGGCCTCGAGAAGGGCAAGAACGCCAGCTACAAGGAGAAGGTGCCGGCGCCGACGCTCGAGGAGGTGCAGAGCGGCGTCGACCCGCTCGTGGTCACGCCGCCCGAGGGCAAGCCGTTCTGGATGACCGTGCGCTGGAAGGACGAGGACGGCGCGCGCGTCGAGCGCTGCGTCGAGGACCTCGTGCTCGACCTGACGACCCAGGAGCCGCTCGGCGCGTGCAAGTGGATCTACCTGGGCGGGCGCATGGCCCAGCTCTACAAGGACGACCCCGAGGTCTTCATCGCCGACTTCGAGGGCAACCTGATCAGCATCTGCTACCTGACGCCCGACAACCACCTCGCGACGTTGGTGCACGAGCGGGCGCGCGACGACCAGAACTGGTGGACGACCAAGGACCTGCCCGAGCCGGGCACCGAGGTGTCCTTCGTGTTCCACGGCAAGAAGCCGAAGCTGCACGTCGCGCGCGAGGCGCGCCTCGCGAAGGCCGCCGGCAAGGCCAAGGAGCAGGCCGCCCCGTCGCCTGCCGAGTCCGGCGGCGGCAAGTAGCGGCCGCGCCTCGTCGGCCCGTTGCCAGCGCGGCTTGCGGGCCGCGCAGCACGGCGCGACGCGGGCCGGGCGTCGGGGCACGTCCAGTCGCGGGACCGGGGCAAAGTCGGCGGCGCGATCCGGCCGATACAAAGGGCATGATGTCGCACGCCCTCATCGTCGCCTCGCTCTTCGCGGGGTTGGCCCTGGCACAGCAGCCGTCGCCGGGTGCCGAGCCGAAGCCCACGCCGAAGTCGACCGCCGGCTCGAAGACCGACGAGCGCGCCCGCAGCATGCGGCGCGAGATCGGTGAGGGGCAGGTCCTGACCAGCCACGTGAAGGTGCGCGTGCGGCTGCAGAACGGCAACCGCCTCGAGGGCGTCGTCAAGGACGGCAAGCTGGTCGAGCGCGTCAACGAGCTGCGGTTCGTCACGGCGCAGGCCAAGGAGGACGGCGCGGGCATCCGGATCTGGTACACGGACAACACCCGCAGCTACATCTTCGTGCCGTTCGAGAGCCTCGCTTCCTACCGGATCATGGAGCGCATCTCGCCCAAGGACCTGCGCGCGATCGAGACCAAGCTCAAGATGACCGAGCGGCGCGTCGCCGCGCAGCGTCGCAAAGAGGCCGAGCAGCAGCGGTCGTCCGCCGAGTCCGAGGCGTCCGACCCCGGACCGAAGCCGACCGCGCTGCACGAGCGCGAGAAGGGCCAGCCGCCCACGCCTGGGCAGCCTCCGGCGGGCTCGCCGCCCTCGCCGCCGCGCGGCGGCGCGAAGCCGCCTGTGCGCGCATCCGCCGAGAACGCGCAGAAGCAGCGCGACGCCGAGCTGCTCGCGGCCTACCCGCCGAAGCTGGGATGGAACGAGGCGAAGAAGAACGAGATCTCGCGACGCCTCGTGGTCATCGGCGCCAAGCCGAGCGACAAGGAGCTCGAGTTCGTGAAGAGCTTCGACGACTGGATCCAGGCCTGTGAGCGCAGCGGCGTCGACCCGAACGCCGGCGTCGTCCCGGAGAAGTCGTCCCGGCGCGGTCGGCGTAAGTAGCAGAACGCGCTTGATCCCTGCCGGGGGGGCGGGGAATGCTGGGCGCATGCAACGCGCCTTTCTGTTCACGGGCCAGGGATCGCAGTTCACCGGCATGGGCCGGGACCTCGTCGAGCGCTTCGACGCCGCCGGAGAGGCGTTCGCCGAGGCCGACGACGCGCTCGGAGAGTCGGTCACGGACCTGTGCTTCGAGGGGCCGGACGAGCGCCTGCAGCTCACCGAGAACACGCAGCCTGCGACGCTGACCGTGGCCGTCGCGGCGTTCCGCGCGCTCGGCGTGACGCCGCAGCTCGCCGCGGGGCACAGCCTGGGGGAGTACGCCGCGCACGTCGCCGCGGGCACGCTGTCGCTGGGCGACGCCGTCAAGCTCGTCCGCCGGCGCGCCACGTTCATGCAGAGCGCCGTGCCGGTCGGGACCGGCGGCATGGTCGTGCTGCGCAAGATGGGCATCGAGGACGTCGAGGCGCTCGTCGCGCAGGTCGACAAGGGCGTCTGCGAGATCGCCAACCGCAACGAGCCGCAGCAGACCGTGGTCTCGGGCGCGATGGAGGCGATGGACCAGCTGGTCGAGCTGGCGCCGCCGCGCAAGGCGATGAAGCTCGCGGTCAGCGTGCCGTTCCACTGCTCGATGCTGCGCGAAGCCGGCGCGCAGTTCGCCGAGGCGCTCGACGCGGTCGCGATGAACGACCCGGCGTTCCCGGTGTGGTGCAACGTCGACGCGCAGCCCGTGACGACCGCGGACGCCGCGCGCGACGCGCTCAAGCGCCAGTTCGCCGGCGCGGTGCTCTGGCTGCCGACCGTGCAGGGCATGCTCGAGAGCGGGGTCCGTCACTTCGTCGAGTGCGGTCCCAAGCCGACGCTCGTCAACATGGTCAAGCGCATCGCCGCGGGTGCCGGCGTCGACGGCGTCGAGACCGTCGCGGCGACCACGGCCGACGAGGTGGCGGCGCTGCAGGCGTGAGCGCCGCCGCGAGCGCGAACCCGCTGCCGTCCGCGCTGCGCCAGGCGCTCTGGCCGCTCGCGCTGCTGTACGGGGCCGTCGCGGCCGCGCGCAACGCGCTGTTCTCGCTCGGCTGGAAGAAGGTCCACCGCCTCGACGTGCCGGTCGTGTCGATCGGCAACCTGACGGTGGGCGGCACCGGCAAGACGCCGGCGGTCGCGTGGCTCTGCGGCCTGGCTCAGCAGGCGGGGCGCACGCCCGGCGTGCTCGCGCGCGGCTACGGCCGCGCCCCAGGCCAGGCGCTCAACGACGAAGGCACGCTGCTGCAGCGCCGCCTGCCGGGCTTGCTCCAGGAGCAGGACCCCGACCGCGTCGCCGCAGGCGCGCGGCTCGTGGCCGCGGGCGCCGACTTCGTCGTCCTCGACGACGGCTTCCAGCACCGCCGCCTGCATCGGGACCTCGACGTGGTGTGCCTCGACGCGCGGCTGCCGTTCGGCAACGGCCACTGCCTGCCGGCAGGAGAGCTGCGCGAGTTCCGCTCCGGCCTGCGCCGCGCCGGCATGGTGCTGCTGACGCGCAGCGACGGGCTCAGCCGCGACCAGCTCGCGCAGCGCGTCCTGCGCAACCGCCAACTCAGCGGCCGCCGGGACCTCGGCGTGCACGCCTGCGCGCACGCGCCCCGCGACGGCGTCTCGCAGCCCGACGGCGCGGTGCAGTCGGTCGACGCGCTGCGCGGCCGCCGCGTGGTCCTGCTGTCGGCGATCGCGAAGCCCATGAGCTTCCGCGCGACCGTCGAGCAGCTCGGCGCCGAGGTCGTCGGCGAGCACGTGCACCGCGACCACCATCGCTTCTCGGCTGCGGAGCTGGACGCGGCGGTCGCCGACGCCGCGGCGCAGGACGCGCTGCTGCTGACCACGGAGAAGGACGACGCCCGCATGGCCGACGCCGCGACGCCGCGCCACGTGCTGCGGGTCGACCTCGCGTTCCTGGACGCGCCGCCGCGGCCCGAGGAGCTGCTGCTGTGAGCAGCGCTGGGCGGGTCCGCTTGCGCGACCGCGCGGTCTACGTCGTCGCCCGCGTCGCCATCGGCGTGGCCGCGCGGGTGCCGCAGTGGCTGGGCTACCGCGCGGCGGCGCTCCTCGGGCGGATCTGGTTCCGGCTGTACCGCAGGCGGCAGGCCTACGCCGACCGGTTTCTGCAGCAGGCCTTCCCCGAGCTGGACGCAGCGCGCCGTCGCCGGCTGGGCAGCGACGCGACGGCGAGCCTGTTCATGATCCCGCTCGACATGGCGCGCCTGACGCGGCTGCTGGATCGCGGCGGGGACCTGTCGTCCTTCGTGGACGTCGAGGCCGCGAGCCGGCAGGTCGCCAAGGTCTCGCCGCCGTACTTCGGCCTCGCCGCGCACCTGGGCAGCTGGGAGGTGGGGGCCGCCAGCCTCGCGGCGCTGAGCGGCTCGGCCCACGGGATCGCGCGCGTGACCAAGAACCCGCTGCTCAACCGCTGGCTGCTCGGCGCGCGGCAGCGCGGCGGCCTCACCATCCACCCGCGCCGCGGCGGCTTCCGCGATCTCGCGCGCGCGATGGAGGCCGGCAGCGTCGGCCTGCAGGTCGTCGACCAGAACCAGCGGCTGCGCGGCGTGTTCGCGCCCTTCTTCGGCAAGATCGCGAGCTGTGAGCGGGCGGCGGTGAGCCTCGCGCTGCGTCGGCGCTACCCGATCCTGGTCGGCACCGCGCTGCGCAAGGGATACGCGTTCCGCTTCGAGTTGGTGCTGGACGACCCGTTCGTGCCCGAGCGGACCGGGGACAAGCAGGCCGACCTGCTGCGGGCCGTGACCGAGGTCAACGCGCGGCTGGAGCGCCTGATCCGTCGCGCGCCCGAGCAGTACGTGTGGATCCACGACCGCTACCGAACGCAGCCGTCGGCAGCGCGCGCCGACGGCGCGACCGCCTAGCGCGTGGCGCTGCTGCGCCGCTGGCTCCGGATCGCCCGGCGCGGTAGCGTCACGGCGCAGGCGCCCGTAGCTCAGCTGGATAGAGCATCGGCCTTCTAAGCCGGCGGTCCCAGGTTCGAATCCTGGCGGGCGTGCCACCTCGCGGCGGGCGCTGCGCGCAGCCGACGGCTCAGAGCCCCGCGGCTTCGACGGTCGCCAGGAACTCGTCCTTCCAGTGGTAGCCGTGCAGGAGGTCGCGGTCGTCGTCGCCGAGCAGCCGGCGCGCGACGTAGAGCGCCTCGATCGAGGCGAGGCCTCGGTCCGGGTCGTCGAACACCTTGCTGACCCTGGGATACGCCGTGCGCAGCCCGCCCGGGATCGAGCGGCGGATCGGCGCGCCCGTGACGCACGCCTCGAGCTGTGGCAGCCACCTCCAGGTCGAGTCGAGCAGCAGCAGCGGGTGGCCCGCGTCTGCGAGCGACAGCGGCGGCGCGTCGACGGCGAGCAGCAGGAAGCCGGTCGCGTCGAAGCGGAGGCCCGGCGCGCCGCGCAGGAACGTCATCTCCGGCCGTTCGTGCAGGAAGCGCAGCGAGCACTTGCGGATCCGCTCCTTGGGGTGGCGGATGACGGTGGTCGGCACCGTGGTCACTCCGCGCGCTCCTCGAGCTGTGCGAGCACGGCGCGCTCGACGGTGTCGACGTCGACGCCGAGCACGCACTGCGGGCTCGCGCAGCTGCGTCGCCGGCACGGCCGGCACGGCACGTCGTGGTGGACGAGGCGGTGGCGCCGGTCGCCGTGCGCCCGCGGGCCGTAGCGGTCCGGGTCCTTGGGCCCGAAGATCGCGACGCACCGCGCGCCTGCGGCTGCAGCCAGGTGCAGCGGCCCGGTGTCGGCGGCGACGACGACGTCGCAGCGCTGCATCACGCCCGCCAGCACGGCGAGGCCGAGGCGCGCGCCGTCGGCCTCGCGCACGTCGTCTGCAGCCGCCAGCGCCTCGGCTGCGAGCGCTCGCTCGCCGGGCCCGAAGCCGACGACGACGCCGACGCCGCGCCGGCACAGCCGCGCAGCCAGCTCCGCGAAGCGCGCGCTCGGCCAGCGCTTGAACGCCGCGAACGCCGACGTGCCGGGGTGCAGCAGGACGCGCTTTTCGGGCAGGCCGTCGAGCAGCTCGGGCGGAGGCGGCGCGGTCGCGACCAACGGCGCGCACGGCGTGCCCGACAGGCCGATCGACGCGAGCAGCAGGTGCCCGACCGCGGCGCGGTGCGGCGGCGGGTCGGGCATCGGGACCTTGACCCCGTAGCTCCACGCGGCGCCCTCGCGTGACGCGGGCGGTGCCGGGCCGACCTTGGTCTTCGCGCGGCAGGCGAGCACGTGCATGGCGCTCTTCTGGATGCCGTGCAGGTCGAGCGCCACGTCGTAGCGGGTGCGGCGCAGCGCGAGCAGCGAGCCCGGAATGCGCAGCCGGTGCCGGCGCGGGTAGACCAGCACGCGGTCGATCTGGGGGTGCTCGGCCAACAGCGGCGCGAAGCGGTCCTCGACCAGGAAGTCGATGACGACGTCCGGACGGTCGCGCCGCAGCGCGGCGACGGTCTCGAGCGCGAACAGGACGTCGCCGAGCGCCGACAGGCGGATGACGAGCACTCGTCCGCCGCGCGGCAGCACGTCTGCGCCGGGCAGCGTTCCGTCGTCGGGTAGCCGGGCGGCCTCGGTCATCGCGTGCATCGTTCGCCATCCAAGGCCCTAGTTCCAGCGCTTCGTGGCGCGGCTACCGACCGCGGCGATACCATGCGCGCGTGGCCGGGTTCGGATCGTTCGTGGAGAAGCGTGGACCGGGCCGGGTCGACTGGGCCCGCGCCGACCTGGGCGCGCTCGACCTCGAGGGGCTGTGGGGCGCGCTCGCGCCGATGCCCGGCGCCAAGGGGCGCGGCGGTGTCGGGCGGCTGCAGCTCGGGCCGCACGCAGTCGTCGTGCGACCCTACCGCCGCGGCGGGCTGTTCGGCGGGTTGCTCGGCGACCGCTACTTCGACCCGTCGCGCGCCCGCGCCGAGCTCGAGGTGCTCGCCAGCCTG
>JBERSB010000125.1:0-2880 GCA_041236755.1 Luminiphilus sp.
GAGCAAGAGCCCGGCGAACAAGGGCCAGCCGTAGCGCGGCACCACGTCGGCCTCGCCCGCGGCGAGGCGACGCTGCGCTGCGTAGGGCACCAGCTCGTCGCGCCACATCCGGGCGAGAGCGTCCGGCGCGCCGTCGCGGCGGAGCGCGCCTCGGCCCGCGGCGGCGACCGCGCCGAGCGACGCCACGTCCAGCCGCGTGACGACGTCCTGGCCGTTCTCGTCGACGAGGTAGCGCTGCTCGCCGTCCTGCTCGACCACGATCTTGCTGCCACCCTCTCGGCCGTAGCCGACGCAGTGCACGCGGTCGTCCGCCGCGGCCGCCGCGGCGGCGGCCGCTGCGCCCGCGCCGCCGAAGTCTTCCCCGTCGGTCAACAGCAGCACCTCTCCCGCCGCGTCGACGCGCTGCAGCGCGCGGCGCGCAGCACCGATCGCTGCGCCGAGGTCCGTGCCGACGCGCCCGACCGCGCCGGGCGCCAGCTCGTCGAGCAGCCATGCGACGGCGGCGCGGTCGGCGGTGAGCGGCGCCACCACGCGGGCGTCGCCCGCGAACGCCACGAGCGCGAAGCGCGAACCGACGGCTGCGTCCAGCAGCGCATGCACCTGCTGCCGCATGTTCTCAAAGCGCGTCGGCGCGACGTCGTCCGCCGCCATCGAGCGCGACACGTCGACGCAGAGCACCACGTCGGGTGCTAGCTGCGCGTCTCTGCCCGGCGCCACCGGCCGCAGCAGCGCGAGCGCCGCCGCCGCCACGCCGGCCACCGCCAGCCCCGCCCGCGTCCCGCGCCACGCGGGCGCACCCAGCAGCGCCGCTGCGCGGACGCCGTAGTCGCGCGCGAGCGCCCGGCGCGCGCGGCGGGTCCACAGCGCTCCTGCCCAGAGCGCCAGCGGCAGCAGCAGCAGCGCAGGCCACCAGCTCGGCGGCTGCAGCGTCCAGGAACTCACGCGGCACCTCCGGCGGCGTGCGGCCGCGCGAGGTGGGCGACGCCGAGCAGCAGCAGGCCGAGCAGGATCGGCGCTGCGAACCACTCGGTGACCCGCACGCCCGGCTCGGCGAACTGAGCGGCCTCCAGGCGGTCGATCTCGTCGTAGACGGCTGCAAGCGCCGCGGCGTCGGGGGCCGGGAAGAAGCGCCCGCCGGTGACCTTCGCCAGCTGCTGCACGGCCGTCGTGTCGAGCGCCCGCCAGCTGCCGTCGGCCTGCTGTTCGCCGCGGCCGATCGCGATCGTGTGCACGCGGATGCCGCGGTCTCGGCACCACTGGCCGGCGTGCAGCGGCGCGATCTGGTCCGGGGCGCCGAAGGCCGCGACGTTCTCCTCGCCGTCCGTCAACAGCACGATCACCTTGCCGGGCGCGTCGGATCGCTGCAGCAGGTTCGCCGCCATCCCGACCGCAGCGCCGATGGCGGTCGCGTCCTCGGGGCTCTCCGCGTCGACCAGCTGCACCGCGTCCAGCAGCTCGGCGACCGCGGCCCGGTCGGCCGTCGGCGGACATACGAGGTCCGCGAAGCGCGCGAAGGTGACGATGCCGAGCCGGTCGTCGCGACGGCCCGCGAGGAACTCCGCCCCGAGCTGCCGGGCGACGTGCAGCCGCGGCAGCGTCGGGTGCAGGTCCACCGCGGCCATCGAAGAAGACCGGTCGAAGCACAGCAGCACGTCGCGGCCGAGCCGCGCGGGCGGCTCGGACTGCAGGTCGACGGGCCGCGCCAGCGCCAGCACCAACGCCGCCAGTCCTGCTGCCTCGAGCGCGAGCGGCGCCCATGCAAGCCGCGTCCGCCACGTCTGCGGCATCGCTGGCGCGCCTCCGTCGAACAGACCTGCTGCCGCGAACGCGACGCCGGAGCGGCCGCGCAGCCGGATCACCACGGCGACCGCCACCAGCGCCAGCAGCGCACAGGCCAGCGGCTGGCGCCACTGGAATCCGATCTCCACGGCCAGCGTCACGACTCGGCCTCGGTCGCCTCTACGAACCGCAGCGCGTGCGCGCGCGACCGTTCGGTCTCCGCGTGACGATCCGGCAGGCGGCTGAACAGCGCGACATCGCACAAGCTCAGGCAAGGCCGCAGCGGTACGCGCGCGCACGGCAAGGCGCGCAGCAGCTCTTCGCTCGTACGGACCTCGGCCGGCAGGCCGAAGCGCTCGGCGCAGTGCCGCCGCACGATCGCCTTGAGCTCGAGGAAGAACGCGTCCAGGTCGTCCTCCCCACCTTCCAGCGCGCGCCGCGCCGCAGCCGCGCTCCACGCGGGCGCCGCCTGGGCCAGCGCCGCGGGCGCGGCGCGCGCAGCGACCCTTCGCCACGCCACGAACGCCGCCAGCGCTCCGAGCGCAGACAGGCCCGCGAGCAGCCAGGGAGACGCAGGCTCCTCGACCAGCGCGTAGCCGTCGGACGGCCACTCGAGGGCGACAGGCTGGTCGACGAGCACGCTCTGCACCGTCAGCGTGCGCGGCGGGTCCAGCGCCAGTTCGACCTGGCCCGGAACGTAGCAGCGCGCCCGCAGCCGAAGGCGCTCGCCCCCGGCGGTCGCGACGCGCGAGAGCACCTCGACCTCCAGCGACGCCAGCTGCGCCGGGTCGAACGCGCCGCGCGCGCCGAGCACGACCTCGAACGCCTCACCGAACCGCACCTCGACGGGGAGCTCGACGGCTTGCGCGACCAGCCCGCACGTCAACAGCCACGCCGAGACCAGCTGCCGCATCACCGGCGCGCCTCCCGGCGACGGAAGAACTGCAGCAGGGGCGCGGCCAAGGCATGCACGTCGCGGTCGGCCGGTAGAGGCACGTCGATGCCGTCGGCGCCGGCGCGCCCGAGCACTTCGTCGTGGCGGACACGCCACGCACGGACCCGCTCGGCCCAGGCCGCGCGCACCGCAGGGCTCGCGAAGTC
>JBERSB010000126.1:0-9370 GCA_041236755.1 Luminiphilus sp.
GGATCCTCCTGGTGCTCCAGCTCCTCGGCGTCCGGGTCGTAGAGGATCGCGACGGCGCGCGCCTTCGCGCGGTCACGGTGGATCGCGCCCTTCTTGGTCAGCTGCTTCAGGTGCTCGTGGATCGTGATCTTGCTGACACCCAGGGCCTGCGCGGCTTCGTCGAGGGTGGGCGCGATGCCGTTCTCCCGGCGGTAGTCGCGGAAGTAGCGCAGCACGCGGATCTGCTTCTCGGTGAGCTTCATGTTCATTGCAGCTCTCCCTCCCGGCCTGATGGGCCTTTCTGGGCTGTAGAAGGTCTGTCTGGGCTCAAGAGCTCTGCCTGGGCTCACGCCCGCCGACCAAACGTCACGCGAACATCGCGAGGGCGAGGAAGGCGAGGATCATCATACAAGAACCGAACATCTCGAACGCGTGCCGAATGCGGTTTCGGGAAAACGTAACCCCGGCGTTCGGGTTGGACTGCGGCAGGGGCGCCACCGCCCGACCCCCGCGCGGCCCCGCGGGCTGGGGCTGGGCGACGACCTTGGGCTGGACCACCTCGGCGCCCTGGCCGGGCCGCTTCAGACGGCGAACATCACCTGCAACCGTCGTGATAGCAATCGTTTGGCGACGCTTGGGCGCCGACGTGCGGGTCGCCTTGGCGGCCTTCTGCGGCGCCGCCGACCAGCGCGCGCCTCCCGACGAGGCGGCCGCCGAAGCGGCCGTCGAACCGTTCGTCGAGGTCTTGCGGGCGCGCCCCTTGCCGGCGGGCGTCAGGCGCTTGGGGGCGCGTTTCTGGGGGATGAGAGGCAGCAGCTGCTGGTTGATCATGACCATGGCGGGTCCTGTTCTTCGGTTTATGTTCGGGTTGTGTTTGGCCAGAAGTTAGCCCGTTGTTCAAACCTGTCAACACGGTGTTCGGGTTTTTTACGCGTCCGGTTGGGCCGTATTGGCCCACCTACCCAGCGGCGGCGAAATACGCCACCTGATCGGGCGGTTGCACCGCTCGACATGCCGCGGCGTGCCCTCCAAGAGAAACGACGCATGGACCGCCCTACCGAGCACCTGATGCAGGACCACGCCGTCGCTTCGCGGTGCGTGCGGTGCCTCGCACGGATGGCCGAGCAGGTCTCGGCAGGTGGGGCGTTCGCTGCCGACGACATCGCCACCTCGCTGCGCTTCCTGCGCGAGTGGGTCGTGGCGGTCCACATGCGCAAGGAGGACGAGCTGCTCGCGCCGGCGGTGGCGATGCGCGGCGACGAGCGCTCCGCCCAGATCGTCGGCGAGCTCTTCCGTCTGCGTGAGGAGATCGAAGAGCTCCTGCACTCGCTGGTGCTGTTCTGGGAGCCGCTCGGGCAACTGACGGAGCACGAGCGGGCAGGCTTCGCGTCGGCGGTCGAGGCCCTGGTGCGGCGCCTCGAGCGGCGCCAGGAGCTCGAGGAGCAGGTGCTGTTCCCCGACTGCACGCGCTACGTGCCCGCCGACGACCAGCTGCACTGGATCGAGGAGTTCGACCGCGTGGAGGCCGAACGCGGCCGCCGGTCGGACTGGAGCGAGCAGATCCAGGCGCTCGCGAGCCGCTGGCTCGACTGAGCCGGTCGCGAAGGGCCTAGAAGGGCGGGCGACCGGGCTTGTCCCGCCGGCGACAGCGCGCAGAATGGCGAGCGCGAACCCCGCCGCGACAGGTCACGGACCGGTCAGTCCGCGCGGCCAACCGAGAAGCACCCGCATGATCCTCCAACTCGAGCGCCCTCTCGTCTTCCTCGACTTCGAAACCACCGGACTGGACGTCAAGAACGACCGGATCCTCGAGCTCGCGTTCATCCGCCTGCTCCCCGACGGGACGCGCGAGGAGCTCGTGCAGCGCATCAACCCCGGCATCGAGGTGAGCAAGACCGCCGCCAAGGTCACCGGCATCCACAGCAACGACGCGATGGGGCTGTTCTGGGGGCCGCCGCTCAAGAAGGTGGGCGACAAGCTGCTCGAGTTCCTCGGCGACAGCGACATCGCCGGGTTCAACCAGATCAACTACGACATGCCGCTGTGGCGCAACGAGTGCCGGCGGCACGACATCGCGTACGAAGAGGGCGCCCGCGCGCAGATCGACGTGAAGGTCATCTTCAACGTCTGCGAGAAGACCTGGGACCGGTTCCTGATGGGGCCGCGCAACCTGTCGGCCGCGGTCCGCCACTACTGCGGCCGCGAGCTCGAGGGCGCGCACGCGGCCGAGCACGACACGCACGCGACCATCGACGTGCTGCTCGCGCAGCTCGAGCGGCACTCCGAGCTGCCGCGCGACGTGAAGGGTCTCAGCGACTTCTGCCTGCGCAACAGCGACACCAACCGCGACGACGAGCCGAGCGAGATCTCGGGCGGCGCCGGGTTCTGATCGGCGCAGTCAGCCGCCGGTGGGGGAGCGGTCGGCCGCGGCTCGGGTGCGCGACGCGGCGCGCTGGGCTGCGCGCGCGCGGCGGTTCTGGGCCTGCAGGCGGCGGTCCGTCAGCGTGAACAAGAACGCCACGACCTGGTCCACCTGCGCGTCTGTCAGCGAGAGCGCGCGGATCTGCGGGTCCTGCCACGTGTTGTCGTGGCCGCCGCCGTTGTAGTGCTCGACGATCGACCGCAGCGTCGGCATCGAGCCGTCGTGCATGTAGGGGGCGGTCACCGCGACGTTGCGGAGCTGCGCGGTGCGGAACGCGCCGACCTGGTACTCGAGCTTGGAGACCAGCGCCCTGCCGAGCTCCCCGTAGCGCTCGACGAGCGCGGACATGTCGGCCGACGCGGGGTCGCGGTCGCGCGCGCGCACCTGGACAAACGCCTCACGGCCGATCGCCTGGTGGTCGTGCCGGTCGAAGCCGACGCCGACGTTGTGGAAGTTGCCGTCCGAGAGCAGCGGCTCGCGCAGGCTGATCGGGTGGCACGACGTGCAGTGCTGCCGGAACAGCGCGAGGCCCGCCACGGCGTCCGCTGAGATCGCGTCCTCGTCGCCGGCGCGGTAGGCGTCGAACGGCGCATCGAGGAACACCAGCGTGCGCTGGAACGCCGCGAGCGCGCGCGTGATGTCCTCGAACTCGGGCGCGCGGCCGTAGGCCAGCTCGAACAGCAGCACATACTCCTCGACCCCGCGCACGCTGGCCACGACCGACGCCTCGTCGGGCATACCCATCTCGTGTGGGTTGAGGATGGGGGCCGCAGCCTGCTCCTCCAGCGTCGCCGCGCGCCCGTCCCAGAACAGGCGCTTTTGCAGCGCGGCGTTCATCAAGGTGGGGGCGTTGCGTGGCGCGCGGTGCCCGTCGACGCCGAGCGAGGTCGGGAGCTGCTCGGCGAAGCCGTGCCGCGGGTCGTGGCAGCTCGCGCACGAACGCGTGCCGTCCTTGGACAGCCGCTTGTCGAAGAACAGCAGCTGGCCGAGCCCCGCGCGCGTCGCGTCCGGCTCGTTGCCTTCTGGCGCCATGCCGAACGTGCGCTGGTAGTAGCTCCACTGCTCCTCGGCCACGCCGGGCGGCGTCGCGACCCAACCCTGGCGCGGCTCCAGCCGGCCGAGCTCTCGCAGCATCTCGGCCGTTTCCGACTGCGACGGAGCCAGCGCTGTGAGCAGCGCCGCCGTCGTCGCTGCGCGCACAGGACACCGGGTCATCGCCGCATCCTAGCAGAGCGGCGCGCAGCCAACCCGATCGGCGCTACCGCGTGAAGTCGCGCGGGAAGAACCGCGTCGGTGCGCGCGACTGGACCCCGAACACGTGCTCGACGTGCTCCGGAGAGAGCGCGTCCTGTGGCGCGGCGTCCGCGTAGACGCGCCCTTCGTGCAGCAGTACAGCGCGGTCACAGGCAGGCCCGAAGAGGTTCAGGTCGTGGCTCGCGACCAGCACGCCGTGGCCGCTGTTCGCAAGCTCTCGCAGCAGCTCCACCAGCTGCAGCGCGTGCTCGAGGTCGAGGTTGTTGGTCGGCTCGGCGAGCAGCAGCAGCTTCGCTTCGGTCGCGAGCGCGCGCGCGACCGCGACCCGGCGCTGTTCGCCGCCGGACAGGGTCGTCACCGCGCGGTCCGCGAACGCAGAGGCGTCGAGCAGCGACAGCGCGCGGTCGATCGCGGCGCGGTCGCCGTCGCCGAGCGCCTCGCTGCGGCCACGGTGCGGGTGGCGGCCCATCGTCACCAGCTCTCGGCCCGTGAAGTCGAACGGCACGTCGGTGTCCTGCGGCACGAACGCGAGCTCGCGCGCGCGGGCGCACGGCTCCCACCCGATCACCGGCTCTCCGCCGAGGCGCGCGGCGCCGGCGTCGGGAGCGAGCGCGCCGACGAGGCTGCGGAGCACGGTGCTCTTGCCCGCGCCGTTGCGGCCGGCGAGCAGCACGAGCTCACCTGGACCGACCGCGAACGACACGCCGCGCAGCACCTCACGCTTGCCCAGCTGCACCGCGAGCCCTTCGGCGACGAGCGAGGTCACAGCGCGACCCCCCGACGCTGACGCGCCAGCAGGTAGAGGAAGTAGGGGGCGCCCGCGACGGCGGTCACCACGCCGAGCCGCAGGTTCCACTCGGCGGGCGCGACGCGGCAGCCGAGGTCGCTCAGCACCATCAGCACAGCGCCGAGCAGCGCGGCCGTCGGCAGCAGCACGCGGTGGGCGGGACCGACCAACAGGCGCGCGAGGTGGGGCACGATGAGCCCGACGAACGCGATGCCGCCGCTGTTGGTGACGGTCGTCGCCGTCAGGCCGCACGCCCACCAGACCAGCGTGCGCCGCGCGCGCTGCACGTCGACGCCGAGGCTGTGCGCGCTGTCGTCGCGCAGCGTCAGCAGGTCGAGCTCGCGCGCGCGCGGCCAGACCAGCAGCGAGAACAGCGCGAACCCGCCGGCCGTGATCCACGCGTGCTGCCAGGTGCGCGCGTCGAGGCCGCCCATCAGCCAGAACAGCACGCGCGAGCTGGCCGTGTAGTTGTCGAACGCGAACGTCACCACGAACGACGTCAGCGCGCCGAACAGCGTGTTGAGCGCGATGCCCGCGAGCAGCAGGTTGGCGACGGTGAAGCGCCCATGCGCGCCCGCCAGCACGAACACGAGCGACGTCACGCCGACCGCACCCAGCAGCGCCAGCAGCGGGGTCATGACCACGCCGAGGTCGGCAAAGCCGAACACGATCGCGAGCGCGCCGCCGAACGCCGCACCCGCGGCCGTGCCGATGATGTCGGGCGACGCGAGCGGGTTGCGGAACGTCGCCTGCATGACCGTGCCGGCGAGCGCCAGGGCGCCGCCGCCGAAGATCGCGACCAGCAAGCGCGGCGCGCGGATCGTGCCGAGCACGAACCGGTCGGTGAGGTCGGGAGCGTCGACCGCGCCCGTCCACGACAGCAACCACGCGAACAGCGCGCCGATCCCCGGCCGCTCGCGCGCGAAGCCCAGGTGCGAGAGCGCGGCGAGAAGGAGCGCCACGCCGAGCAGCAGCGGCAGGCGGCGCTTCACGGAGCCTTCCACTCCTGCAGCTGCCGCTGCACGAACGCCGCCGTGTCCGCGAGGTGGTGCGACGTCGTGCTCAGCAGCGGGCCTGGCACGAACAGCAGCCGGCGCTGCTGCACGCAGGCCAGCAGGTCGAGCCCTGGATACTGCTGCATCCACTGCGGCACGCCGTCGCCGGGCTCTCCGGACAGCACGATCGCGTCGGGGCGCCAGGCGAGCACCTCCTCGACGTCGAGCTTGCGGAACGCGCCGACGCCGTGCTCTGCGGCGACGTTGGTCGCGCCGACAGCGCCCGCGATCGCGTCGAACAGCGAGCCTTCGCCGTAGGTGTGCAGCGCGCCGTCGAGGCTCAGCAGCCGCCACGACGGCAGCTCGCGGCCGCGACGCGCGATCTCCTGCAGGCGCGCGCGCATGCCGCGCACGACGGCCTCGAGCTCCTCCTGCAGATGCGTGACCCTGGCGAGCGTGTGCAGGTTGGCCTCGATGTCCGCGAACCCGTGCGGGTCGCGCGTGCGCACCACCGGGACGCCTGCAG
The DNA here is from genome assembly GCA_041236755.1 of Luminiphilus sp. Classification (GTDB taxonomy): domain Bacteria; phylum Planctomycetota; class UBA1135; order UBA1135; family UBA2386. The sequence continues at coordinate 5,964 of JBERSB010000126.1, forward strand.
CGCCGAGCAGCGCCAGCGTCTCGGCGCGCGTATACGCGTCGACGAGCACGAGGTCGGGGGCGACGGAGAGCAGCGCTTCCGGGGTCGCGCCGACCAGCGGGATCCCCTGCGCGCGGTCTGCGACGAGGCAGTAGCCGGGATCGGCCGCGAACTCGTGCGCAGCGGCGAGGCGCTGTGCGGGCAGCTCACCCAGCAGCGACTCCGCGGCCAGCACCGACGCCGCGACGACGCGCTGCGGCGGAGCAGCCGGCCGCCAGTCGTCGTCCTGCCACGGCTGACGGTCGGCGCACCCGACGAGGCACGCGAGAGCCGCTACCGACAGGGCTGACCGGCGAGAGATCACCGCGCCATCATCGCCCGCCGATTCGGACCCGCAATCAAAAGCCTGGCCTGTCTCGGATGCGCGGCCGTGGGTATCACCAACGCATGAAGTCCAAGACGTTGGCAGGAGCAGCCCTGGCGCTTGCGGCCTTTGCGACCTCGTGCCGCGTCGGCAGCGCCCGCGAGTTCGACGTGCGCGACGACCTGACCGGCCTGGACCTCCACTACCTGGCCGACCGCGGCGAGGCGCGCTCCGAACAGAACGACGCGACGATCGAGGGGGAAATCGCGGGCTGGCCGTTCTGGTTCGCGCCCGTGGTCACGGTCCGCTACGCGGGCTCGGCCACGCTGCACCACGGCGACGTCGAGGTCGCCGACGAGCGCGCCGAGGCGGCGGCCACCGGCTACCGGCACCGGCGCGGCTCGGCGCTCGGCCTCGGCGGCGTCTACTACAGCACCCGCGTGGGCTACTGGGACGTCGACGGGGACCTCGAGCAGTGGGCGTCGTCGCGAGGCGTCGGCTGGGGCCTGATCTACGAGCAGTGCGAGTCCGGCGGCACGATCGGCCGCGCCACGCGACGCAGCGCGAAGTTCCTGCTCGGCCTGCTCGGCTACACCGGCGGCGAAGGCGAGAGCACGCTGCACCTGCTGTGGCTGCCGATCCCGATCTGGTAGCGGCCGTAGAGGATCAGCGACCGCCGCCTTCTTCTTCGGGCAGCGAGAACGACGCCGGCAGCTGCTCTTCGCCGCGCGTCTGCTCCGACCAGGGCGCGTCCTTGAGCACGACCGGCCCGACGTCGCGCAGCGCGCCGGTGCGGCGGTGCTTCACGACGAACGCGCAGGCGTCGCCGCCGAGCCGCGAGCTGACCAGCATCTGGAAGTGGGGGCCGTTGAGCACGTCGACGCCGTCGACCTTCATGATCACGTCGCCCTTGCGCAGGCCTGCCTCCACGGCAGCGCCGGCCTTGGGCGTGCCGGTGATCTTCGCGCCGGGGCCGAGGTGCGACGTCGAGAGCTGCACGCCGAGCCAGCCGCGCTGCAGGATCTGGCCGTCCTTCATGCGCTCGAGCAGCGGCTGGATGTCGGCGATCGTGGTCGCGAACCCGATGCCCGAGTCGTACCACTCGACGCCCGCGTTGCGTCCCGACGGCGACAGCGGCACGGCGACGCCGAGCACGCGGCCGTGGATGTCGACCACAGCGCCGCCGTAGTTGGCGGGCGAGGTGTAGGCGTCGATCTGCAGCGCGCGGCCGAACAGGCGTTCCTTGGCGCTGACGATGCCGAGGTGCACGGTCGGCTCGTCCTGCGCGAACGTGCGGCCGAGCGCGAAGGCCCACTGGCCGACCTTCACGGCGGCGGGCTGCACGAACTCGGGCACCGGCAGCCCTTCGGCGTCGATCTTGACCAGCGCGATCCCGCGGCTCGTGTCCTCGCCGGCGCGCTCCGCGGTGAAGGTGCCCATGCCGGGCACGGTCACGAGCACCGTAGTCGGGTCGAGGTTGAGCGCGAACCGCGAGATCAGCACCCAGCCGTCCGAGGTCAGCACCACGCCGCTGGTCTTGCCCTGCGCTTGCTTGAAGCCGCCCGCGACCAGCGGGAGCTTCTTCTGCTTCGGCTTGCGCTTGTCGTCGTCGCCCTCGTCGTCGTCCGGCGCGGGCTTCGGCTTCGGCTTGGGGCGCGGCCGCGGCGGCGCAGGGCCGTCCATGGGGCCGTCCTTGCCCATCACGCGACGCGTCCCGCCGAACGTCTCGACGGTCACGACGAACGGACCCGCCTTGGCGATGGCGGCCTGCAGCACGGGCTCGAGCTGCAGGAACTCGTCGGCGCCGCCGCGCTGCGCCGACAGCGGCAGCGCGAGCAGCGCCGCTGCGAGTGCCGCGCGCGCGCTCACTTCTCGGGCTCCTCAGCGAGCGTCATCTCGCCGGTCATCACGCGGGTGCCGCGCTTCCACATGACCTGGACCTTGTCGCCGGGCTTGTACTTCTCGAGCACGCGCCGGAACTCCTCGCAGCTGCGCACCGAGAAGTCGTCGATGCGCACGATCATGTCGTCGATGCGCAGCCCGAGCGTGCGGCCCGGAGACTTGCGCTTGACCCGCTCGACGTAGGCCGGCGGCGACTTGCGGCCGGCGGACTCGAACAGAGTGATGCCGGTCCAGACGGGCACGACCTCGGCGACGACCTCGGACCGCTCCTTGCCGTGCACCATCTCGTCGAGATACGGGAGCAGGTCGCGCGACGGGATCGCGGCCGACAGCATGGTGTTGGTCTCCTTGCTGTCGAGCAGGCGCATGTTGAGGCCGATCCAGCGGCCGTCGAGCGTAAACAGCCCGCCGCCGTAGTGGCCCGGGTTGTTGCATGCGTCGGTCAGGATGATGTCGCCGTCGTACCTCACGTCCGCCATGCGGTAGCGCAGCGCCGTGTTGGCGGTGCCGACGACCACGCCGAACGTCGCGCTGACCTTCTCGGAGAACTCCGCGAGGCGGAAGCAGTTGCCGAGGCTCACGACGAACTGGCCATTGCGGTACTTCGCCTGCTCGGCGCTCGGCGGCCAGAGCGGCTGCAGCGGACCGTCGACCTCCTCGGGGCTGATCTTGAGGATACGCACGCCGAGCTTCTCGTCGGCGGCGTAGAGGGTCGCGTCGTGCACCGTGCCGTCGTAGAGCACGACGCGCGTGCGACCCTTCTGCAGCAGGATCTGGTCGAGCGTCAGGATGTGGCCGCGCTCGCTGACGACGATGCCGGTCGCGTACGCCTTGATGGTCGCGAGGCCGGACGCGCCGAAGACCTTGACGACGCTCGGCAGCAGCTTGTCGATGGTCTGCTCGACCTGCGTCTTCGGCGCGCGCTCGTCGAACGAGTAGGCCTCGCCGAAGTCGAGCTTGCGCGGCGCGGACTCGCCCTGCGCGGGCAGCGCGAGCGTCAGGGCGAGGGCCGTGAGCAGCGCCCGCATCACTTGCCTCCCTCTCGGTCGAACTCGCCGAACGTGCGCGGCGCGGCAGACCAGCCAGGCTCCAGCTCGCCGTCCACGACGACGCGCAGGGTCTCGCTGCGGACGTGGTAGGCGACGTGCGCCTTGCGCATCGG
>JBERSB010000127.1:0-9747 GCA_041236755.1 Luminiphilus sp.
CAACTACACGCTGCAGCGCGACAAGATCGAGTTCCGCCAGAACCTCGAGAACGCAGAGCTCGAGGTCGCGCGCGTATCGGCGTCCAACGACGCCGAACGCAAGAACTCGCAGTTCGACGTCGACGCCAAGCAGAAGGAGTTCGAGATCGCGAGCGATCGCCTCCAGACGCTCCGTCGCCAGATCGACAACTCGGTGATCTACTCGCCGGGCGAAGGCCTCGTCGTCTACTCGAAGGTCTCCCGCGGCCGCGGCGACAGCGAGCCCGTCGAGGAGGGCACCAGCGTCCGCCAGTATCAGACGATCATCATCCTGCCCGACAACAGCCGCCTGAAGTGCCGCATCCAGGTCCAGGAGGCGATGGTCGACATGGTCCGCCGCGGCATGCCCGCGCTCATCAGCGCCGAGGTGCGGCCCAACGAGACCATCACCGGCCGCGTGACCTACGTCGCCCCGGTCGCCGACTCGGCCAGCCGCTGGTCCGGCAACGACAAGAAGGTCTACACCACCGACGTGCTGCTCGACGGCGTCAACCGCGACGAGTCGCTGAAGGCCGGGATGAAGGCCGCGGCCACGATCACGGTCGACACGGTGGAGGACGTGATCACTGTGCCGATCCAGGCCGTGCGCCGTGACCGGGCCGTCAACTACGTCTGGAAGTTCACGCCTGACGGCCCCGTTGCCGTCGCCGTCGAGGTCGGCGCGAACAACCAGGAGAAGGTGGTGATCCTCGACGGCGTGGAGGAAGGCGAGAAGGTCTACCGCACGCCCCCTGGCGGCGAAGCCGACCCGAAGTTCGACCAGCCCGAGGCGCCCGAGCCGGCACCCGTGGACCCTGCGCAGCAAAGAGACGCGACCCCGGGACAGCAGGCCGACCAACAGCGCGGTGGCGACGACAGCGAGCGCGGCAGCAGCGCCCGCCGCGGCGGCAGCCGCAAGAAGTACTCGGAGATGAACGCCGAGGAGCTCAGCGCCGCCAAGGCGCAGCTCACCCGGATGGCGACCAGCATGGGCAACTGGATGAGCGGCGAGCAGCTCGAACAGGCGACCCAGCGCATCAACGCGATCGTCGCCGCCATCGACGCGAACAAACTCGAAGACGCGCAGCAACTCCGCGACGCGATGATGCGGTCGATGCGCAGCGGGCGGCCGGGCGGCGGGCGACGCGGCGACAGCCGCGGCGGAGAGTAGCCTTGGGCGACCCGGACATCATCGCGGAGTTCGTCGACGTCCATCGTCACTACATGATGGGCAGCAACGTCGTGCGCGCGCTCAACGGCGTGTCGATGCAGGTACACCGTGGCGACTACGTGACGATCATGGGCCGCTCGGGCTCGGGGAAGAGCACGATGCTCAACCTGCTCGGTTGCCTCGACCGGCCGACCAGCGGGGAGTACCGCGTCGGCGGACGCGACGTCAGCAAGCTCGACGACGACGCGCTCTCGAACGTGCGCGGCCACGAGATCGGCTTCATCTTCCAGTCGTTCAACCTGATCCCGCAGCTCACCGTGCTGGAGAACCTCGAAGTGCCGCTGTTCTACCAGGGCCGGGTCGGCGCCGAATCGCGCAAGAAGGCCGAGTACCTCGCGGACCGCGTGGGGCTGGGACAGCGCCTCGAGCACAAGCCGTTGGAGCTCTCCGGCGGCCAGCAGCAGCGCGTCGCGATCGCACGCGCGCTGATGAACGACCCGCTGTTCCTGCTCGCCGACGAGGCGACGGGCAACCTCGACAGCAACACCGAGGGCGAGATCCTCGACCTGTTCGACGACCTCCGCCCCGACGGGGTCACCATCGTGATGGTCACGCACAACCCGGCCGTCGCCGAGCGCGCCGACCGCACGCTGTGGCTCAAGGACGGCGAGGTCGAGAAGCTCGTCGAGAACAACCGGGCAGCTAACGCCGCAGGGGAGCGGGCATGATCGGCGACAGCTTGCGGATCGTGCGGCTCGGGCTGAAGAGCCTGATGCTGCACAAGCTCCGCAGCGCGCTGACCACCGCCGGCATCCTGTTCGGCGTCGCGTCGGTGATCGCCATGCTCGCGGTCGGCGAGGGCGCCAAGCAGGAGGCCCTGGAGCGGTTCCAGGACATGGGCGTGACCAACCTGATCGCGCGCAGCAAGAAGCCCGCCGAGACAGCGTCGAGCAGCAGCCAGAGCACGTGGTCGGCGCTGGCCTACGGCCTGCTCTACAGCGAGGCGGACCTGATCGAGGCGTCCCTGCCCAGCGCCGCCGTCGCGCGCGTCCGCGAGGCCAAGCGGCCGATGATGCGCGGCGAGAACTTCCACACGTCGATCATCGTCGGCACCGAGCCCAGCTTCCTCGGCATCACCAACCTCTCGGTGCGCGAGGGGCGCTGGCTCTCGGAGATCGACGACCGCCGCCTCGCCAACGTCTGCGTGCTCGGCGCGACGCTCTCGCGGCTCCTGTTCCCGCTCGAGAACCCGATGGACCAGACCGTGCTGGTCAGCGGCGACGACCGCTACCGCGTAGTCGGCGTGCTCGACGAGCAGGGCCGCACGGCAGGCGCGGGCAGCACTCCCTACGACGAGTGCATGTTCGTCCCGCTGCACACCCACCAGCGGCGCTTCGGCGACATCAACACCACCCGCTCGGGCGGCTCTTTCTCACGCGAGATGATCGAGCTCAACGAGGTCAAGGTGGAGATGCCCGACTCGAGCGACGTCGAGAGCGGCGCCCGCGTGCTGCGCGACCTGCTCCTGCCCAACCACAAGGAGAACAGCGACGTCATCATCACGGTGCCCCTCGAGCTGCTGAAGCAGGAAGAGGAGAGCAAGCGGATGTTCAACATCGTGCTCGCTGTCATCGCGTCGATCAGCCTGTTGGTCGGCGGTATCGGCATCATGAACGTGATGCTCGCGACGGTCACCGAGCGCACGCGCGAAATCGGCATCCGCCGCGCGCTGGGCGCCAAGAAGAAGCACATCGTGCAGCAGTTCCTGGTCGAGTCCGGCGTGCTGTCGGCGCTCGGCGGCATCGTCGGCGTGACGATCGGCATCATCCTGCCGTTCTTGATCACGCTGTGGTTCGAGCAGGACACGATCATCCTGCCGCAGCACGTGATGCTGGCGTTCGGCATCTCGGCTGCCGTCGGCGTCGTCTTCGGGCTCTACCCGGCCTGGCGCGCCGCCAACATGGACCCGGTCGAGGCGCTCCGCCACGAGTAGCGGGCACCGCGCCGGCTGCGTCGACCGCGCGGCTCCGCGCGTCCACAGAGGTCCTGGAACCTCAGCCCTGCTGATGGCCTCAGGCCTTCTGGGGGCCTGGGTCCTTGTGGCCGATGTGCTTCTCGACCAGCTCGATCAGCTCGTCGGGCTCGAACGGCTTGCGGAAGTAGTCCGCCGCGCCCATCTCGGCGCTCTTCTGGTGGCCGCGCGAGTGCTCGCGTGCGGTGAAGATCACGACGGGGATCTCCGAGGTCGACGTCTCCTGCTTGAGCCGCGTCAGGGTCTCCCAGCCGTCGATGCCAGGCATCATGATGTCGAGCAGGATCAGGTCAGGCGTCAGGGCCTGGGCCTTGGAGATCCCCTCTTCGCCGTTCATCGCAGCGTCGACGCGGAAGCCTGCCGCCTCCAACACCATCTGGGTGGAGACGACGATCAGCTTCTCGTCTTCGATGATCAGGACGCTTTTTTCCATCATGGAGCCTCTGTCGGTCGCGCTCCCCCGACGGCCTGCACCGAGGCGAGCTCGGGGCTGTAGACGGGGAGCATGAAAGAGAAATCGGCACCTTGGCCCAGCTGACTGGAGACTTCGAGCCGACTTCCGTGCGCTTCTACGATCCCGTTCGCCACGAACAGCCCCAGTCCAGCGCCACCGTGGTGCCGGGTCAGCGGGTCCTCCACCTGGAAGAACTTCTCGAAGATGCGCCGGTGGTAGCGGGGATCGACGCCGATCCCGTCGTCCTTGACCCCGAACCGGAGCCCGTCCCCGTCCTCGACGACACGGACCTCTACCGCGCCGCCCTCCTTGGCGAACTTCACGGCGTTCTCGATCAGCGCCTGGCACGCCCTGCGCAGGTCGCTGCGGTCCGCGAACAGGTTGCCCTGCTCGACGTCACAGCGGAGCTCGAGCTCGATCTGGCGGTCGCGCGCGGGCTGCTCGAAGGGCAGCAGCAGGCCCGAGAGGAAGTCCTTCAGGTCGACGACCTCGCGGTCCTTGCCGTAGTCCTCCGACTCGAGGTTACCCAGGTTGATCAGCTTGTCGATCTGGTGCTCCAGTCGGAGCGACTGCTCCTTGATCGAGTCGCACACGCGCGACTGGCGCTCGTTGAGGTCGCCGAGCGTGCCCTTGGCCATCATCGTCGCGAACGTCTTGATGCCGGTCAGCGGCGTCCGCAGCTCGTGCGCCACGATGGACAGGTACTGGTTCTTGAGCTGATCGGTCTTGAAGCCCTCGGTCACGTCGCAGAGCACGATCAGCGCGCCTGCGGGCTCTCCTTCGTAGTCGAGCACCGAGCTCGTCGAGCACTTGATGTAGAGCAGGTCCTGCTCGTTGTGGTGCAGCTCGACGGTGCGGATCGCCTCACGCTCGCCGCGGCGGTCGACGCGGTCGTGGTCGGCGATCACGACGTCGACGAGTTCCTCGTTGCCGCGCAGCTCGGTCAACGGCTTGCCGATCGCCTCGAAGGACCTCGCCCCGAGCAGCTCCTCGGCGACCGGGTTCATCAGCGTGACGAGCCCGTCACGGTCGACGAACACGACGCCGTCCATGATGTTCGTGATGATGGTCATCATGCGTGACAGGTCGAGATAGAAGGTCTCCTGCGTCTCGTGGAACTTCTCGGCCTGTTGTTTGCATCGGCGCCGGAGCTCTTCGGACTGGACCCGCCACCGCCGAACTTCTCCCTGCCGGCCGGCCCACGCCGCGCGCCGCCCGGCGACCCGATCGAGCAGGGCGCGCGCGTCGCCGCCGGTGCTGGTGGTCCCGAGCACGCCCGCGGAACCGAGCCCGAGGGCGCGCTCGTAGTGCTGCGGCTGCACAGGACCGTCGATCGCCAGAACCAGCTCGACGCCCGCCGTCTCGCACTTGCGGCGCAGCTCCTCGGCGGACGCGAGCACGCCGACGCCGAGCGCCACGGCGTCATGAGCACAGCGGCCCAGCCGCTCGGTCGCGTCGTCCAGCGACGCCGCCACGTCGACGATCGCGCCTGGGTGCTCGAGCCGGGACCGCAGCGCTGCGGCGGTCGAACCGGGAGCGAGGATGAGGACCTTGACGTTCATCGCGGGTGCACGCAGGACGCGCTGCCGGACGGCCAGCCAAGGAGACGCGACGACCCACTTCGGCCCGCGTCAGCGGCCAGGGCAGGCGCGTAGCAGCAACTCAGCTGCTGCTCTTGATCGCCTGGAGCGCGTCGTCTTCCTTGTCGTAGATCGACAGGTGCTTCGAGATGCGCATGATCTCGAAGATCTTGACGATGAACGGCTTGATGTTGCTCAGGTAGAGCTTGCAGTCGCGCGAAGACGTGACGTTGTTCGCCACGATGATCAACCCGACGCCGCAGGAGTCGATGATCTTTACGCTGTCGAGGTTGAGCAGGAAGTGCTCGTAGCCCTCTTCGATCTTGGCGTTGATCGTCTCCTTGAGCGACTCCTTCAGCGAGTCCGTCACGTAGAAGTTCAGGCTCCGGTCGTTGAAGGAGATGATGACGGTCTTGTCGTCCTTCAGCGCCGTGACGCTCAGACCCTGGCTCTTCTTGCCTACGATTTCCATGTCGTCTTCCTCGTTGTGCGCGTCGCCGATAGGTGGCCGCGCTCCGGGTGCATCGACAGCAGGGGGGCCTCGGGTTGAGCCTCCGCCGGAATTCCCGTGGCGAAAAGGGACAGGCGCCCGCAGGCGGGCTGCGGGAAACCCCCGGTGACAGCGGTCAGACGCCGTCTACGAGGCCGCCCGGCGCGCTGTCCGCACCCGCGGCGGCGTAGCGCTGGGCGATGTTCGCGCGCCCGATGGTCGCCAGCAGCTGCGGGCTCTTCTTGAGCCCCAGTTGGTAGGCCTTGTTGGCGACGCTGGTCACGGTCCGGCCCAGCTCGCGCGCGACGGCCAGGTTGTCCCGGTCCGGGTAGAGCTCACGCAGCCGCTCGACCTCGTCGTCGGTCCAGCGCGGCATCGAAGAACGCCCCCCGCCCGCAGCCGGCGCCACCGCCGCACAGAACCGCTTGTCCTTGGCGAGGCACAGCTCGCGCGCGACGGCGAGGATCTCGTCTCTGCGGCGGAGCATGCACACCTCGAGGTCCGCGTCCCGGCGCGTTCCGTACAAACGCTTGAGCAGCTGGCGCTCCTGGCGCGACCAGGGGCCTGTGCGCGGCGCAGAGCGGAGTTCGTCGGCCCGCCGCCGAACCTCGCCGCTGGCGCGACCCAACAGCGGGCCGAGCAGCTGCGGCTCGAGCGCGCCCCACGCCAGCCTGAGCTGCTCGTCGTCTGACGAGGTCCACGCCCCTGCCGCTCGGGCACCCGGAGCAGCTCGAGCGCCTTGCGTCGTACGCTGTCGGGCGACCGGCGCAACAGCGCCGCCGTCAGGTCCACGCCGCGGTGCGGCAGCAGCAAGCGCAGCCGCTCGAGCTCCTGCACGCTCCAACTCCCTCGCCGACGCGGCCGCTGGCTCATGCGTCGGCTCCGCCGTCGACGCTCGCCTGGTCCTTGCGGCCCTGGAGCTGCTCGCTCCAGCGCGGCTGGATCTCCTGCTGCAGCAGTTGCCGCACGGCCGTCGTCGAGTGCAGCGCCAGCGCGCGTGCCGCGAGCTGGCGGCACTCGTCGAGCGTCCAGCTCCGCAGCATCAGCTTGACCCGGGGCAGGAACACCGGCGCCATCGACAGCTCGCGGAACCCGAGACCGAGCAGGATCGGCGTGAACCAGTGGTCGCCTGCGATCTCTCCGCAGATCGCCGCCGGCTTGCCCGCAGCCCTGGCGGCCTGGGCGATCTGCGCGAGCACGCGGAGCACGCCGGGGTGGAAGGGGTCGTACATCTTGGCCACGCGCTGGTTGTCGCGGTCGACCGCCAGGAGGTACTGCACGAGGTCGTTGGTGCCGACCGAGACGAAGTCCACGACCGGCAGGATGTCCGGCAGCACCGAGACGAGCACCGGCACCTCGACCATCACGCCGAACTCGATCCGGGTGTCGAAGGGCACGCTGTTGGCGCGCAGGTCGGCGGTGAGCTGGTCGAGCACCTCGCGACAACGCACCACCTCCGAGCGCGTCGTTACCATCGGCAGCAGGATGCGGGCGTGACCGTCGGCGCTGGCCTGCAGGATCGCCCGCAGTTGCGTGTAGAGGATGTCGGGCCAGTCCAGGCAAAGCCGCACGCCGCGCCACCCGAGCACGGGGTTGCGCTCATCGGGCATCTGGAAGTAGCCGAGCGGCTTGTCGCCGCCGACGTCCAGCGTTCGGAAGGTGACCGGCTTGCCGTCCGCGCTCTCGACCGCCCGGCGGTACATGACCACCTGCTCCTCTTCGGTCGGGAACTGCCGCCGCTCCATGAACGCGAACTCGGTGCGGAACAGGCCGATGCCTGCCATGGTGTCGAACTCGAGGTTGTCCAAGTCCTGAACGCCCTCGGCGTTGGCCATCAACCGCACGCTGACGCCGTCGGGCGTGACCGACGGCTGAAACCGCAGCTCGCTGATGCGCGCCTCGACCGAGCGCTGCTCGCGCAGGCGCCGCTCGTAGTCGGCGAGCTCGTCGATGCTCGGATCGAGCAGCACGACGCCCGCGTCCCCGTCGAGGATGGCCAGCGCGCCGTTGCTGGTCTGCTGCATGACCTTGTCCACCCCGACGATGGCGGGGATGCCGAGCGAGCGAGCCAGGATCGCGCCGTGGGAATACTTGCCGCCGTGCGCGGTGACGATGCCGCGGATGTGTGCGCGGTCCAGGATGCCGGCGTCGCTCGGCAGGAACTCGTCCGCCGCGAACAGGTAGTCGAGCCCGCCGGCGGTGTACTTCTGCCGGCCGCTGGCGACGAGCGCGCCGACCAGCTGCCGGCCGATGTCGCGGAGGTCTGCGGCGCGCTCGCGCATCGTCGCGTTCTCCATCTGCTCGAACACACCCTCGTAGCGGGCGACGACACGCTGCAGCGCGACTTCGAGGTTCACGTGGTGCTCCTCGACCTCCGCCTGCACGTCCCGGACGAAGGTCTCGTCGTGCAGGATCGAGAGCTGCGCGTCGTAGATGCGCACGTCGTGGCGACCGATGGCGCCGGCGAGCTCCTTCTGCAGCCCCTTGAGGCTCTGCGTCACCTCTTCGATGGCGCCGACGAGGCGTCCCTTCTCGGCTTCGACGGACCCCTCGGCGACCTTCCACGTCGGGATCTGGTCGAGCGTCGTGTGGAAGTGCACGACCGGCGCGATCGCGATCCCAGGCGCCGCGGCGATGCCTTTGAGTTTCCGAGTCATCGGTGACACCCCGTTTTCGGCAACTACCGAGCGCTTTGCAACACGCCTGTCTTCATCCGTCCGAGTCCGGATGCCGATCATCGATGCAAGGACTTGCAGACGACGACATGAGCCGCTCCACCGATCCGCAATATCCCGCAGGGGATCTCCCGAGCTTCTTGAGCGCCGACGACACCGAGGTCACGGCCGAGGCGACGACCTCCGTAGCGACGGACGACGAACTCGCGCACGGTGAGTCGGAGTGGTCCGACGAGCACGCCGACTACGACGGCGAAGATTACGAAGCCGAGGAACACGAGGACGAGCAGCAGGACTGGGACGAACCGGCCGCACCGCGCGCCCGCACGCGGCGGCGCGCGCGCGCGTCGACGTCGCCTGCGGGCGGCTTCGTGGCGATCTGTCTCGGCGCGCTGATCGCGGGCACCGGACTCTTCGCCGCGCTCGCACCCGCTGCGACCGACGCGTTCGCGGCCGCGGGGCTCGACCCGCACCTGGTCGTGGTCCTCGGCGCGACGGTCTTCGCGCTGGGCTGCACACAGCGCCGCGTGGGCCGCATGCAGCAGCACCTCGGAGGCTTCGAGCGTCGCTGCGACGACCGCGACGAGGACATCCGCAACGCGCTCGCCGAGCTGTTGCACCGCGATCCGGAGCACATGTCGGACGGCCAGGGCGACATGCAGCACGCGCTGCTGTCGCTGCAGCGTCAGGACCAGAAGATCAACAACCTGACCAAGGCCATCAAGATGTACGGCAAGCCGCTGATGGAGATCGCGGACCAGGGCACCGAAGTCGCGGGCGGCGTACTACAGCTCAAGAAAGTCGTCGACCGCCACGCGGACGCAGCACAGGAGATCAGCGGCCGGATCGAGCGCGCAGTAGCAGATGCCGACGCCGGCGAAGAGATCGCCGCGCTCGCACCGAGGCTGGAGAAGCTCGACGTCGCGCTCGCTGCGATCAGCCAGCGGCTCGACGACAGCGAGGTCCGCAAGAGCCTGGTCCGGCTCGAGGACGCGCACAAGCAGCTCGGCGCAGCCGTCGCCGAGATCCAGGAGGGTGCTGCGACCACCGCGCTCGGCGAGCGGCTGCAGGCCGGCATCGACGGCGCCGCGCGCGGCGTGCGCGAGGGCATCCAGCAGCTTCGGGACGAAGAGGTGTCCGGCCTCGAGCGTTCGGTCAAGGACATCCAGCGCGAGCTGGCCGGCGTCGCGACGTCGCTCTCCAAGCTCCAGGCGGCGCCGCGCAGCGGCGCGCGCTCCGTGCCGGCGCCTGCGCCGGCAGCAGCGCAGCCTGCGCCCCCGCCGCAGCACGCGACGCAGTCGGAGAGCCCCGCGCCGGAGCAGCCGAG
>JBERSB010000128.1:0-2470 GCA_041236755.1 Luminiphilus sp.
CGGCTCGGTGAAGCGCAGCGTGAACCCGCCCGCTTCGACGCGCGCGCCTTCGACGGCGAACAGGCCCTGCTCCGCGCCCTTCCAGCGCACGCGCAGGAGGCCCTCGGCGCCGGCCCACGACAGGTGCGTCTTGGCGATCCACAGCGAGCCGTCGTCGGTGAACGTCATGCGGTGGTTGCCGTTGCCGAGCGCTTCGCTCCGCAGGAACGGCACCGCAGCGCCCTGCGACACGTCACCGACGGGGTCCGGCAGCAGCCGGACCAGCGACTTCTGGTTCATCTCGCCGATCAGCGTCTGGCCCGCGAGCGGACCGAACGCGCCGGGCGGGATCGCGATCGGCTGCGTCGGCGAGTTCGCGAGCTCGCCCTGCGGCAGCAGCGCCATCGCGGGCGTGCGCATCTCCTCGAGCTCTGCCACCGGCACCTCGAGCGCAGGCCGGTCCCAGCCTTCGCGCCACACCAGGGACGCCGGGTGGCCGTGGAAGTGGTCCTGCCGCACGTGGTGCACCTTGCTGGTCCCGAGCCAGTCACCCTGGTTGTCGGTGACGAGCAGCCGGCCTTCGGCGTCGAAGCCGATGCCGTCGGGCGTGCGGAACCCGCACGCCCACGGCGTGACCTGCTCACCGTCTGCAGACAGCTGGATCACCCACCCGCGCCACGGGACGCGGGCGTACATCCGCCCTGCCGCGCCGCGGACCTTGCCCCACTCCTTGCTGCCCTGCGTCATCTTCTCGCGCGGCACGCCGAGCTCGCTCCACGGGCCGCGGATCTCGCGCCGCACCCCCGCGCCGTTCGACGCCGTGCCGAGCGACACGTAGAGGTTGCCGTCGGCGTCCTGCGCCGGCCCGAAGCCGAACTCGTGGTAGTTGCCCGACATGCCGAAGCCGTCGAAGACGGTCTCGTAGTCGTCCGCGAGGCCGTCGCCGTCGGTGTCGCGCAGCCGCGTCAGCTCGCTGCGCTGCATCACCAGCACGCTCGCGTCGCTCTCGGCGAGCAGCCCCAGCGGCTCGTGCAGACCTTCGGCGAACAGGGCCCAGGTCCCGCCGGCCGGGTCGTAGATCATCACCTCGCCGCGGTGGAAGCAGACGGCCAGCTTGCCCGAGGGCGTCGTGTCGACGCCGCCGATCTGCGGGTCGACGCCCGGCGGGATCTCGACGCGCTCGATCGTGAACGCGTCGGTCCACGGGTCCTGCTGGGCTGCGGCGGCGCCCGCGACGCACGCGAGAGCAAAGAGCAGAGACCTCATTCCTTCTCCTCCATCACGATCGTGAACGCGCGCTCCTTGCCCTTGCTCGGAGTGAAGACCAGCCCGTCGAACGTGCCGTCCTCGCTGGTGTAGATCATCTTGGGCGCAGCCGTCAGCGTCAGCTGCACGCCGTCGGGCGCGCCCTGCAGCGCGAAGCGACGCTCGAGGCCCCAGCCGTCCAGCAGCGGCGTGATGCGCTCCTCGACGCGCATCGAGCCGAGCCGGTAGCGGAACGTCGGCAGCCCGTCCTTCATGCGGTAGCCGAGGAATCGCGTCTTCGCGCCGTCGACAACGGGCAGCGGCGTGCGCGTCTCGCGGAGCAGCACGTCGCCGACCACCTTGGCGAGCGCGTTGCCGTTGGCGCGCCAGACCGGCCAGCCGTCGATGAAGTCGCCCTTCCAGACGTAGCGCAGCCGGCACTCACCGGCGTCCCAGCAGAAGTGCCACTCGTCGCTGGCAGCAACGGCGATCGCCGCCGGCCCCGCCTGGGGCATGAAGATGCGCTGCACCAGCGGCCGGCGCCGCATCGACGGCGAGGCGCGGAACCGGTCCGCGTTCTTGACCTTGACCTCCTCCTTGCCCGCGGTGCTCTCCACGACCCACGCGTGGATCTGCAGGAGCTGCGCCTTTTGGACGTGCGCCATCGAGGGCATCTGGATCACACCCTTGCGCTTCTGCTGCGGGTCGTGGCACCACGCGACGAAGTCGTCCGACTTGTCCCCGTAGAGCTTGCCGATCTCGATCAACGAAGGGCCGACGTAGAAGCGATCCGGCATGTGGCAGGACGCGCAGTACATCGTGTAGAGCTGCTCGCCGGGCGCGGGCGGCGTCGGAGACTGCTGCTGGGCAGGCTCTTTCTTCTGCTGCTGCTTCTGCTGGGCCTGCTGGGCAGGCAGCGCAGCGCACAGAGACGCGACGAGGGCGAGCGCGAGGCGCGTGGATCGGAGCATGAGGTGCGTGGCGGAGAGGTGGGCGAGACGGCCCGCGCGGGCGGTCATCTTGGTTTCGTCGTCGGGCTGGGGGTCGATGCGAGCAGTTCGTGCGCGCGCGCGGTGACGGCGGCCACGCGCGGCGCGGCGCCGTCCTCCACCAGCACAGCAGACTCGGCAAGGTTCACGGTAGGGCAGACGTGCCGCGGCGCCAGCAGCAGCGTCGCGCCGCGCGCCGGGCGGCCGCCTGCACACCGTAACGGCAGGTGCTCTTCGCTCGGCGTGAGCGCCGTGAG
>JBERSB010000129.1:0-10247 GCA_041236755.1 Luminiphilus sp.
GGCGGCGACCTCGGCGCGGTGTCGCTGCGACCGCACCGCGACACCATGACCGTGCGGCGCTTCGTCGTCACGGGCGGCGCGCCCCTCGCCGCGCCCGTCGGCGAAGGCGTGCGGGTCTGGCAGAAGGGCGAGGGCGGCGTCGACACCTACCGCATCCCGTCGCTGGTCGTCGCGAACAACGGCGACCTGCTCGCGTTCGCCGAGGCGCGCCACGGCAGCAGCAGCGACACCGGCGACATCGACCTGGTCATGAAGCGCTCCCGCGACGCCGGCCGCACGTGGTCTGCGCAGCGCACGATCTGGGACGACGCGGCCAACACCTGCGGCAACCCCTGCCCCGTCGTCGTCTCGAAGACCGGTGCGATCCTGCTGCTGGCGACGCGCAACCTGGGCGTCGACCACGAATCCGCGATCATCGCGGGCAAGTCCGAGGGCACGCGCACCGTCTGGGTGCTGCACAGCGACGACCACGGCGAGACCTGGAGCGCGCCGCGCGAGATCACGGCGACGGCGAAGCTCCCGAACTGGACGTGGTACGCCACCGGGCCCGGCGCGGGCATCGAGCTGCAGCGAGGCCCGCACCGCGGCCGGCTCGTGATCCCGTGCGACCACATCGAGGCGGGCACCAGACGCTACTTCTCGCACGTCATCTTCAGCGACGACCAGGGCCTCACCTGGCAACTCGGCGGCACCACCGAGCGAGACCAGGTCAACGAGTGCGAGGTCGTGCAACGGCGCGACGGCAGCCTCTTGCTCAACATGCGCAACTACGACCGCGCGCAGCGGACCCGCCAGCAGGCCGTCAGCGTCGACGGCGGCAGGACCTGGCGCGAACAGCGGCACGTGCCGGAGCTGGTCGAGCCCATCTGCCAGGCGAGCATCCGGCGCTACTCGGACGAGGCGCTGATGTTCAGCAACCCCGCCAGCCGCGCGGGCCGCGAACGCATGACGCTGCGCATGTCGTTCGACGACGGCCGGACGTGGCCCCGGTCCGTGCTGCTCGACCCGGGCCCGAGCGCATATTCGTGCCTGCAGCGGCTCCGAGACGGCAGCGTCGTGTGCCTCTACGAGGCCGGCGGCTACCGCGAGATCCGCGCGCACCTGCTGCGAGCAGACGAGCTGCCGCTGCCCCGCTGATCAGCCGTCGCCGAGCGCCGCCAGGAACTGCTCGCCGAACGAGTCGAACTTCTTCGGACCGACGCCCTTGCACTCCAGCATCGCGGCGCGCGTGGTCGGCCGCTCGCGGGCGAACTCCTCGAGCGTGACGTCCGAGAACACCACGTAGGGCGGCACGCCGAGCCCGCTGGCGATCTCTCGTCGCAGCGCGCGCAGGCGGTCGAACAGCTCCTGCTCCACGGGCGTGAGCGCGCGGCCGACGCTCGTCGAGCCGCCGCGGCGGCGCCGTCGCGCGGGCTGGTCCAACCCGCCCTTGGGCGCGCGCAGCTCGACCTGGCGGTCGCCGCGCAGGACCTCGGCGCTCTCCTCGTTGAGCTGCAGGACCGGGTACTCGCCGTCGCTGCGCACCAGCGAGCCGTCGTCGATGAGCTGGTCGATGTAGTTGCCCAGGCGCATCGGCGTCAGCTCCTTCAGCAGACCGAACGTCGGGATCTGGTCGTGTCCCCGCGCGCGCACCTTCTCGCTACGGCTGCCGCGCAGCACGTCGATGACGTAGCTGGCGCCGAACCGCTGGCCGGTGCGCGCGACCGCCGACAGGATCTTCTGCGCGGTCACGTGGCTGTCGGGCACCAGCTCGAGCTCGTCGAGGCAGACGTCGCACGCGCCGCAGCTCGGCTCGGTGTAGTCCTGGCCGAAGTACTCGCTCAGCGAGCGGTGGCGGCAGCGCGCGCGGCCGGCGAAGCGCTGCATGTGGTGGAGCAGCTGCAGCTGCGCCTGCGCCGCCTCGCGGTCGCCGTGCTCTTCGGCGCCGCGCTCGACGATCATCCGCCACTTGGCCGCGTCCGCGCCGGAGTAGAGCAGCAGGCACTCCGACGGCAGGCCGTCGCGGCCCGCGCGGCCCGTCTCCTGCTGGTAGTGCTCGATGCTCTTGGGCATCGCGGCGTGCACCACGAGGCGGACGTCGCTGCGGTCGATGCCCATGCCGAACGCGACGGTCGCGCAGACCACGTGCAGCTCCTCGGCGCGGAACGCGGCGCTCAGCCTGGTGCGCTCTTCGGCCGGCAGCCCTGCGTGGTAGGCCTGCGCCTCGATCCCGCGGGAGCGCAGCTGGCTGCTGAGGGTCTCGGTGTCCTTGCGGCTGATGCAGTAGACGATCGTCGCGGCGTCTCTGTGCCGGCCGATCGCGTCGACGACCTGGTCGATGAGCCCCTGCCGCGGCAGGACGCGGTAGGTCAGCTCGGGGCGGTCGAACGTGCCCACCAGCTGCACCGGGTCGCGCAGGGCGAGCTGGTCCTCGATGTCCTGCCGCACCCGCGGCGTGGCCGTCGCCGTGTAGGCGTGCACCGGGACGCCGGGCAGCCGCTCCCGCAGCTCGGCGAGGCGCCGGTACTCGGGTCGGAAGTCGTGCCCCCACTGGCTGATGCAGTGCGCTTCGTCGATCGCGACGGCGCCGAGCTGCTGGCCGGCGAGCCAGCTGAGGAAGTCCTCTCGGAACAGCCGTTCGGGCGCAACGAACAGGAGCCGGAGGTCGCCCGACTCGCTGAGCTCGCGCAGCTCACGGCGCGCGTCCGCGTCCAGGTTGCTGTGCGCGGCCGCGGCCGGCACCCCGTTCAGGCGGAGGCCGTCGACCTGATCCTGCATCAGCGCGATCAGCGGCGAGACCACCACCGTGAGCCTGTCGGTCACCAGCGGCGGCAGCTGGTAGCACAGCGACTTGCCGCCGCCGGTCGGCAGGACCACCAGCGAGTCGCGCCCGTCCAGCGCCGCGTCGATCGCCTCCTTCTGCAGCGGCCTCAGCTCGGAGAACCCGAACCATCGCTCGAGCGTCTCGTGCAGCCTGCGGTCGCGGTCGTTGTCGGTCACAGCGAGAGCAGTAGACGCGCAACGGGGGCGTGAGTCGACTACCCTTCGCCCGCGCGCTGACGCGCCTCGCCGTCCCCAGCCCTGCCTTGATCTTCGCCAAGCAAGCCCTCGCCGCAGCGCTGCTGCTCGCGTGCGCCGGCTGCCACCTGCTGCGCAGCCCGGCTGCGCCGATGCCGTTCTCGTTCCATCCGGCGCCGGCGGCCGCGCCGCACACGTTGATCGTGATGCTGCCGGGCATCGCGAGCAGGCCCGAGGACTTCGAGCGCAACGGCTTCGTCGCGCGCGTGCGCGCGGCCGACCCGCGCATCGACGTGATCGCGGCGGACGCGCACTTCGGCTACTACCCGAGCGAGACGCTGGTCGAACGGCTCCACGAGGACGTGATCGGGCCTCGCGCCGCGGCCTACGAGCGCGTCTGGCTGGTCGGCATCTCGCTCGGGGGCCTCGGCGTCGCGACCTACGCGCGGGCGCACAGCGACGTCGTCGACCGGGCGCTGATGATCGCCCCCTACCTCGGGACCGCAGCGGCCTACGAGCCCGTGATCGCCGCGGGCGGACTGCGGCGCTGGCAGCCAGAGGCCGCGATGCAGCAGGCCGCGGGAGACGAGCTGACCGCCGAGCTGCGGAGCTACCTCGCCGCGTGGCGCTGGTGCCGGACGCGCGCGCTCCGGCCGGACGAAGGCACCCGCCTCTACCTCGGCTACGGGCTGGACGACGGCTTCCGCGTGCCCAACGGCGCGCTCGCAGCCGCGCTGCCCGAGGAGCGCTGCTTCACGTGCGCGGGCGGACACGTCTGGCCCGTGTGGGCGCAGCTGTTCGACCGCATGCTCGAGAACGCGCTCGCCGACGCGCGCTGAGGTGCGGACGGGGCCGGGTGCGAGCGCTGCGCGCACCCGCTATGTTGCGTGCATGTCGCTGCGCGCCGGGCTCCTGACCACGCTGGCCGGCTTGCTGGTCGCAGGCGCGGGCTGCGCGCAGCAGGTCTCGTTCGCGCGGGAAGTGCTGCCGCTGCTGTCGGACCGCTGCCTGCAGTGCCACGGGCCCGACGCGCGGGCGCGCAAAGCGGACCTGCGGCTGGACGACCGGCTCGACGTGCTGCGGGAGCGCGACGGCTACGCGATCGTACGCCCTGGCCAGCCCGAAGAGAGCGAGCTGATCCGGCGCATCACGGCGACGGACGAGGAGCGCATGCCGCCGCGGCACACCAAGCTGACCTTGAGCTCTTCCGAGGTCGCGCTGCTGCGGCGCTGGGTCGCGCAGGGCGCGGAGTGGTCCGAGCACTGGTCCTTCGCGCCGATCGCCGACGCCGAGCCGCCCGCAGTGGACGACGCGTCGTGGCCACGTGACCCGCTGGACCGGTTCGTGCTCGCGCGCCTGGAGCGCGCAGGCGCCGCCCCCAACGCGCCCGCGGACCCGGCGACGCTGGTGCGGCGCGTGCACCTCGACCTGACGGGCCTGCCGCCGACGCCCGACGTGGTCGCGGCGTTCGTCGCGGATCCGAGTGACGCCCGCTACCTGGAGTTGGTCGACGGGCTGCTCGCTTCGCCGCACTACGGTGAGCGCATGGCGTGGCCCTGGCTCGAGGCCGCGCGCTACGCCGACACCGACGGCTTCCAGAACGACCCGACCAGGACCGCGTGGCCGTGGCGCGACTGGCTGGTGCGCGCGCTGAACGACAACCTGCCGTTCGACCAGTTCACGCACGCGGTGCTCGCGGGCGACCTGCTGCCGGACGCCACGGACGAGCAGCGCCTCGCGACCGGGCTCCTGCGCAACAACGCGCACAACGGCGAAGGCGGCCGCATCCCCGAGGAGACGCGCGTCGAGAACGTGTTCGACCGCGCCGAGACCGTGGGCACGGTCTGGTTGGGCATGACGCTCGAGTGCGCGCGGTGCCACGACCACAAGTACGACCCGGTCTCCCAGCAGGACTACTACCGGTTCTTCGCGTTCTTCGACCAGACCTCCGAGACCGGCGGCGGGCGCAGCGGCGGCGTGCTGCCGCCCGCGATGCGCTACGTCCCCGATCCTGACGCACGCGCGCAGCTCGCGTCGTTGCGACGCGCCGCCGCCGACCTGGAGAAGCGCCTGTTCACAGACGACCCCGCGCTCGACGAGCAGCAGGCCGCGTGGCAGGTCGAGGCGGCGCGGCGCGTGCGCGCGCTGATGCGCGCGCAGGAGCCTTCCGCGCTCGGCGCGTGGCAACAAAGCGCCCGCATCCAAGGCAAGGCGGGCGAGCTGTTCGGCGCGCGCCTCGCGCCCGAACGTCCCGAGGGGGCCGCCGACGCCGGGTGGAGGGCAGCCGAGGAGTTCGTCGACGGCCGCGCGCTGGCTCTGCCCGCAGGCGTCTACGCGGCCTACTTCCGACGCACGGTCACGGCCGCGTCCCCGCGCACGATGACACTCTCGCTGGGCTCCGACGACGCGATCAAGCTCTGGCACGGCGGCGAGCTGGTGCTCGCCAACGACACGCGCCGCGGCGTCAAGGCCGACCAGGAGCGCGTCACCATCGACCTCGCTGCGGGCGCCAACGAGCTGCTGCTGAAGATCGTCAACACCGGCGGCGCCGGCGGCGCCTACTTCCGCGCCGTCGACGAGCTGCCCGGCGGGCTGCCTGCGGACGTGACCCGCGCGTTGTTGCACAAGGACGAAGCCCGCAGCGACGACGAGCGCGCGCTGCTGCGCGCGCACTACCGCCGCGCGCACCAGGAGGGCTTCGCGAGCTCCGAGCGCGAGCTGAAGGAGGCGCGCGAGAAGGTCGGCGCGATCGAGCGCCGGGCGGTCAGCGTGTCGGTCATGGACCAGCTGCCCGAGGAACGCCGGCGCGAGACCTGCGTGCTCGCGCGCGGCGACTACCAGGTGCGGCGCCAACCGGTCACGCCCGGCACGCCGTCGTTCCTGCCGCCGCTCGCGCAGGCCGACGCCGCCGACCGCCTGGCGCTCGCGCGATGGCTGACGCGCCCCGACCCCCCGCTGGTCGCGCGCGTCGCCGCCAACCGCGCGTGGCAGACGTTCTTCGGCCGGGGCCTCGTCGCGACCAGCGAGAACTTCGGGCGGCAGGGCGAGCGGCCGACGCACCCGGGCCTGCTCGACTGGCTCGCCCGCAGGCTGCTCGCCGAGGGCTGGGACCTCAAGGCGCTGCACCGCCGGATCGTTACCAGCGCGACCTACCGGCAGGCGGGCGGCGCGGCCCCGCAGCGCTTCGCGCAGGACCCCGACAACCGCGCGCTGGCGCGCTATCCGCGTCGTCGCATGCCCGCGTGGATGCTGCGCGACCAGGCGCTGGCTCTGAGCGGCGGGCTCGTGCGCAGGCTCGGCGGCGCGCCGGTGCGACCCTACCAGCCGGCCGGGATCTGGGACGAGGCGACGTTCGGGGTCATCAAGTACCGCACCGGCGGCGGCGAGGAGCTGCGCCGCCGCAGCCTCTACACGTTCTGGCGGCGGATCGTCGGGCCGACCGCGCTGTTCGACACGCCCGCGCGCCAGCAGTGCGTGGTGCGCCGCGCGACGACCAACACGCCGCTGCACGCGCTGACGACGCTCAACGAGACCGGCTTCGTCGAGGCGGCGCGCGGCCTCGCGACCCGGGCCCTCGCCGCAGGCGCGGGCGCCGAGGAGCAGATCGCCTGGATGTTCCGCGCCGCGACCGCGCGCGCGCCCGAGCCTGCCGAACTGCAGGTGATGGCGCGGCGCTTCGCCAGCGCGCGGGCGCGCTTCGCCGCGGGCGAGCTGCAGCCGGACGCGTTCCTCGCGATCGGCGCGAGCGCGCCGGCCCAGGACCGCGCGCCCGAAGACCTCGCCGCGATGACCGTCGTCGCGTCGCTCTTGCTCAACCTCGACGAGGTGCTGTGCCTGCCGTGAACCCGCTGCGTGAACTCTCGCGAGGATGGACGCGCCGGGCGCTGCTCGGCCGCGCCGCCATGGGCGTCGGCGGCGCGGCGCTGCAGTCGATGCTGCGCACCGAGCCCGGCGGCTGCCACTTCGCGCCGCGAGCCAAGCGCGTCATCTACCTGCTGCAGAACGGCGCGCCGTCGCACGTCGACCTCTTCGACCACAAGCCGACGCTGGCGCGGCTGCACGGCACGCAGATCCCCGACAGCGTCGCCGCAGGCGCGCGCTTCAGCACGATGACGGGCAACCAGACCGCGCGGCCGTGCCTGCAGGCGATCCGTCCGATCCGCCGGCACGGCCAGAGCGGTGCGACCGTGTCCGACCTGCTCCCCTACACCGCGTCGATCGCCGACCAGCTCTGCTTCGTCAAGTCGATGCAGACCACGCAGGTCAACCATGCGCCCGCGATCACGTTCTTCCTGACCGGCAGCGAGCGGCCGGGCCGGCCGAGCATGGGCGCGTGGCTGTCGTATGGGCTCGGCAAGAGCTGCGAGGACCTGCCGACGTTCGTCGCGATGACGTCGCGCGACAAGGAGGCCTCGTGCGGGCAGATGTTCTACGACTACTACTGGGGCAGCGGCTTCCTGCCGTCGGTGCACCAGGGCGTGAAGTTCCGCGGCTCCGGCGACCCGGTGCTCTACCTCGACGACCCTGCGGGCACCGACCGCGCGCTGCGACGCGACGTGCTCGACGACCTCGCGGCGCTCAACCAGCGGCACCAAGAGCGCACTGGTGATCCCGAGATCGGGACGCGCATCTCCCAGTACGAGCTGGCCTACAAGATGCAGGCCTCGGTGCCGGAGCTGACGGACTTCTCCGACGAGCCGCAGCACGTGCTCGACATGTACGGCCCGGACGTCCGCCGGAAGGGCTCGTTCGCCTACAACTGCCTGATGGCGCGCCGGCTGGTCGAGCGCGGCACGAGGTTCGTGCAGCTGATGCACGCGGGCTGGGACCAGCACCGCAACCTCTACACGCAGCTCGAGATCCAGTGCCGCGACACCGACGCGCCGTCTGCGGCGCTCGTGTTGGACCTGCAGCAGCGCGGCCTGCTCGACGACACGCTGGTGATCTGGGGCGGCGAGTTCGGCCGCACGCCGTTCCTGCAGGGCTCGTTCGAGGGCAAGCAGGGCCGCGACCACCACCCGTACGCGTTCACGCTGTGGATGGCGGGCGGCGGCGTGCGCCAGGGCTACAGCCACGGCCAGAGCGACGAGTTCGGCTTCCACGTCGCAGAAGACGCCGTCAGCCCCCACGACCTGCAGGCGACCATCCTGCACCTGCTCGGCGTGGACCACGAACGGCTCACGTACCGCTTCCAGGGACGGCGGTATCGGCTGACGGACGTGCACGGCAAGGTCGTCCATCCGCTGCTGGGGTAGGCCCGATCAAGCGTCGGCGCGCGCGACCGACCGACCTTTTGCCGAATGCCGCGCTCACGGTCCTCGGTCTCGGTCTTACGCTCATTCCATGCAAGGAACGACCGGCCGCCCCCGCACGTTCGAGACTGCCTTGTGCCTTGCGCCGGGCATCGCGCTGCTCGCCGCCGTCGTCGTGCTCCATCCGGCAGATGAACAGGTCCGCGGAGGCACCACTGCGCTGTGGATTGCCCAGTCGTTCGGGGCGCTGTACTTGGCCTCAGCAGCGCTGCTCCTCTCACGGCAACGCCCCCTCGCCAAGCTCGCGCTCGCCGGATGGTCGACATTGGTGGCGTCGTCGATCGCATACGCGGTCTATCCGGACTCCGACGCCGAGCGACTCTCCTCGCCTGAGGCGGAGTCGCAGAGCAAAGCGGGTGATCCCGCCTCTACCGACGCGAAGCCCGCGAGTCGAACGCCCAAGCCGGACTGGCGGGCCGAGGCCGACGCGCACGACGACGCCGAATGGGCAGCGGCGTAGTATCGGGAACTGCGAGCAGCGAACCGGGCGCACTGGCAGCCTTACGTCTACTGGCGCCGCGCCCCCTACCGAGGCCGCTTCATCACGGTCGACGAGGGAGGGCATCGCTCGACCTACGAGCCAGAGACGCTTGGCAGCGACGCCCCGCAAGTATGGGTCTTCGGCGGGTCGACCGTCTGGGGAACCGGCGCAGCCGACGACGAGACCATTCCATCGCAGTTGGCGCGCAAGCTCCATGAGGCGGGGCAGCCCACCCGCGTCGTCAACTTCGGAGAGACCGGTTACGTCAACACGCAGGGCCTGCTGCGGCTATGGCTAGAACTCCGGCGCGGCAACGTCCCGGACGTCGCGGTCTTCTACGACGGCGCCAATGACATCGCCTCGGCGACCCAGCGCGGCGAAGCGGGCATCCCGATGAACGAGTCGAGGCGCATCGCCGACTTCCTCCTCGGAGAAGGATCTCCGGCGCCCGAACCGCATGTACTGCCGCTCCCGGAGCTCGCGAACTCGATTGTCGATGTCTACCGGGCGAACCTGCGCCTGCTCACGGCGATGGCACGAGAGTACGGTTTCGAACTCTGCTGCTTCTTGCAGCCAGTGAGCTTCGTGCACAAGCCGCTGACAGACTTCGAGCAGCGCGCGAGCGCGCGCGTTCTACTCAAACCGGCCTTTCGCCAGCTCGAGGATGTTGTGCGCCTGAGCTACGGAGCCGTCGCGCATTCGGAGATGCCCGAGTGCTTCACAGATCTGAGCACCGTCTTCGAGCACACGACTGCGCCGCGGTATGTCGACTGGTGCCACATGGTCGCCGCGGGAAACGCCGAAATAGCGGCCGCAATGCTGCCGCACATCGTCGACGCGCTCCAGCCGCGATGAGCGCCGCTGCCGCCTCCCGCAGTCGGCCGACCCGGTAGAGCCTGTCGCGCGCTCCGTCGCGCCGCAGTTGCGGGCCGTGCTTCCCTGGCCATCGCATTATCCCTACAAATACTTAGCCGGTATGGCCGCAGTTCGAACTCCCAGGAACCACCATTGAAGCTCCTCATCGTCGTCGGCGCCCGCCCCAACTTCATGAAGGCCGCGCCGCTGCTCCGCCGCGCCAAGGCGCGCGGACACCATTGTTCGCTGGTGCACACGGGACAGCACTACGACAAGAACATGTCCGATGCGTTCTTCCACGACCTGCAGATGCCGAAGCCGGACCGGCACCTGGAGGTCGGCTCGGGCACGCACGCGCAGATGACGGCCAAGGTCATGATGGCGTTCGAGCCGGTGCTCGAGGAGCTGAAGCCGGACGTGGTCATCGTGGTCGGCGACGTCAACTCGACGATCGCCTGCACGCTGGTCTGCAGCCAGCTCATGGTCCCGGTCGCCCACGTCGAGGCCGGGCTGCGCAGCCGCGACCGCGAGATGCCCGAGGAGATCAACCGGCTCGTCACCGACTGCCTCGCGGACCTGTTGTTGACGCCGTCGCCCGACGG
>JBERSB010000130.1:0-4185 GCA_041236755.1 Luminiphilus sp.
CAACCTCAAGCGCTTCATGCGTGCCCGCAACGAGGAGTACCAGTGGGCCAACCCCAGCCAGGCGGTCCCGTTCTTCCGGGTCAGCGAGTTCGGCACGATCGACGGCTTCGGGGACGTGGACGGCGGCGTCGGCCTGGAGGTCGTCCCGTACTTTGCGACGACGTTCTCGAGGGACCGCACGGCAGCGAGCGACGACGCGCGCATCGACCCGGACATGGGCGGCGAGATCTACTACCGGGTGACGCCGTCCTTGACGCTGGCCACGACGATCCTGACGGACTTCGCGCAGACCGAGAACGACGGCCGGCAGATCAACCTCAACCGGTTCCCGCTGTTCTTCCCGGAGAAGCGCGACTTCTTCCTCGACGGGGAGAGCTACTACACGTTCGGGTCGCAGTTCGCGGGCGGCACCCGGTTCCTGCCCTACTTCACCCGGCGCATCGGGCTCAACGACGGGTCACCGGTCCCGATCCTCTGGGGCGTCAAGCTGCAGGGCGAGGTCGGCCCGCTCGAGGTCGGCGTGCTCGACGTGGAGGTCGACGGCACCGCGACGACGGACCGGGAGAACCTCGGCGTGGGGCGCGTGAAGTATGCGCTCGCCGAACAGACCACCGTCGGGATGATCAGCACCAACGGCAACCCCGAGAGCACGGGCAGCAACACGGTCTACGGCGTCGACTTCTACCACCGTATCCCCGAGTTCGTCGGGGACATGGACCTGCAGATCTCGATCGACTCGCTCGGCTCGACCGGGCAGAGCGCGCCGGACTCGCAGGGACGCGACGACGACGGCGAGAGCTTTGGCGTCGACCTGCAGTCCCGCGGCCAGGAGTGGTCGGCGCAGGTCGGCACCCGGTGGGTCTCCGACGACTTCCGTCCAGCGCTCGGGTTCGTGTCGCGCCGCGGGATCCGCCAGTCCGAGATCGAGGTCGGCTACCGGCCTCGCGTGGCGCCCGGCAGCGTCATCCGACGCTATCTCTGCGAAGTGAGCGTGCGACGAGCCGAGCGGTGGAACGGCGAGCCGCAGGAGTTCCGGCTCCGCCTCGACGAGATCGGCGTCCAGTTCCAGAACGACGACGAGCTGACGTTCTCCATCGACCGACGCTTCGACCGGGTGTTCGACGACTTCGACCTGTTCCGCCGTGACGGCGAGCCCGCGCGCGCGACGGTCAAGGCGGGCGACTACTGGCAGACGCGCAAGACGCTGCGCTTCTCGGGTAGCGAGGGCCGCCCCGTCAGCGGTCGCGCGCGGCTGTCGCAGGGCGACTTCTTCGGCGGCTCGAGCACGACGGCGTCGCTCGAGCTCGACTGGCGCGCATCGCCGCTGCTCCAGCTCGGCGGGGAATACAGCACCTCGGACATCGACCTCGGACAGGACGGCAGCTTCACGACCCACATCGCGTCGGGCACGTTCGACCTGTTCTTCTCGCCGGAGTTGAGCGTTCGTAACCTGCTGCAGTACGACAACGAGTCGAACGCGATCGGCTGGCAGAGCCGCCTGCGTTGGATCTACGACCCCGGCCGCGAGTTCTTCTTCGTGCTCGGGTCGAGCTGGCAGCGCACCGAAGACGAGTCGATCATCCCGACGAACCAGGCGATCAACCTCAAGGTCGCGCATACGCTGCGGTTCTGACGCCGCGCGGCGACCCGCGCGGATGTCTCGCGCATCGGTTCCCCGGCGCGCTCGAGTGCGGTTCGCCGCACCGCCGTTGCCAGCGTCGGTTGCCGCGCCTGCTGGCGCTGCTAGGTGCGGTAGCTACGTCCTGGTGTGGCCCGATCGGTGCCGTCGGTGACCCGCGGACCTCGCATCCGCTACACTTCTGCATGGCCGTACCCCTGCGGCCTCCCGAGCTCATGCGCGCAATCCTGTTGAGTTGTCTGTTCGCGGCTGCGGCCAGCGCCCAGGTGGTCGTCGTCGACCATCCGAACCTCGCTTCGCCGACCAACATCGACCGCCCCTTCGGCGGCGGGTTGGGCCGCTACCAGCAGTGGTACAACCCGACCCCGGTGCTCACGGGCGCGATCGCGGAGCCGATGCGCATCCAGCAGATCGAGTTCCTCTGTGGCTCGAACAACACGCAGGCGCCGCAGCCCGTGACGGTCGACTGCGAGGTGCTGATCGGGCACGGCAAGTTCTCCGGCGTCTTCGGCACCTTCGACAACAACTGGGACAGCGCGCCGCTGCAGGTGTTCGGCCCGACGCAGCTCAGCCTGACGGTGGGGCCGCCCGGCTCCGTCGCGTGCACGATCCCGTTCGGGACGTTCTTCACCTGGGACCGCGTCCGCCCGATCCTGATCGAGATCCGCATCACGGGAAACAGCCAGGGCAGCCAGCCGTTCTTCTTCAACAACGCAGGCACCACGCAGCTGATCGGCCAGACCTCGCGCGTCTACGCCAACAACAACCCAGGTGCTACGAGCGGTTCCGTGCAGCAGGGTTGGGGACTCGTCACGCGCTTCAACGCGCGGCCGGGCGTGATGCTCGACTTCGGCGCGGGCTGCCCCTGCGAGGGGAACATCATCCCCGAGAACTCAGCCGACCAGATCGCGTCGCCCGGCATCACGTGGGTCAACCGCATCGACAAGGCGCCGTCCCAGCGGCCTGCGTTCTGGGTCATCGGGGACACCAACCAGGCGCCCTACCCGCTCGACCTGACGTCGATCTTCGGGCTGCCGCCGGGGACCTGTGACCTGCTCACCAACCCGGTCAACGCGGTCGGCGCGCTCACGGTCGGGGGTGGTGCCGGCGGCGGCCAGGCGCAGGTGCCGATCCAGCTACCCGGGGTCGCAAGCTACGTCGGCGTGTCGATCTACACGCAATGGGTCGTGTTCGACCCGCTGTCGATCAACAGCTTCTTGTGCGTCACGCCGGGCGTCTGGACGATCGTGGCGCCGATCGGCGGCTGACCCGGTCGGCAGCCCGTTGCGCTAGGATGCCGCGCTCGTCTCGGCGCGTCGTCGTGCGCTGCTGCGGACTGCCTTCAGCCCGCGGTGACGTCGGCCGAAGGTCTGAATAGATCAACGCGCGCCGCGCAGCGGCGCGCACCCCCTAGAATCCTGCGCTTCCCCAGAGCGAACTGCCTCCCCGGAGCACCCCCATGATCGCACGCATCCTCTCCGTCTCGCTGGTCGCGCTGCTCGTCGCGTGGTCCCCCGCGCAGCAGCGCCGTCAGATCCTCGTGAAGAAGCGGGACGAGCCTGTCGCCGAGCGCGGCGCGAGCGAGCGCACGGCGCGCGCGATCGAGATGGTCGAGCGCCTCGTCGAAGGGGATCTGACGGAGCGCGATCGCGCGCGCATCGAGCGCCAGCTCATGCAGATCGTCAAAGGCGCCGACGGCGCAACCAGCGGCACGGTCCGTTGGATCCAGAACGAGGCCAAGGTTGAGCAGCAAGGCGACGTGCGCGTGGTCGAGATCCGCGAGCAAGAGCCGGTTCGTGTCCGCGTGCGAGGTGACGAGGGCGGTCCGCGCGTGCGCACCTACCGAGCGAGGACGCGGCCCGGTGACGCCGGCGAACGGCCCGCGCAGCGCGAGGTGCGCTTCGAGGTCGAAGGCGGCGGCCGGGGCGAAGGAATCGGGTCGAAGATCGCCGACGTCGTCAAGGGCGCCCTCGGTGCTCTGGAGATCGACGTGGACGTCGAAGAAGAGCGCGAAGGCGAGGCCGTCGTCCGGATCCGGAAGGTCGTCGAGGGCAAGCCCAGCTACGGCGTGATGGTCCAGGGGCGGCCGGACGGCGGCGACAAGCGCGTCTTCTACCTGCGTTCGCCTGCCGGGCGCGGCGAGACTGAGGAGGAAGAGGTGGAAGTGTTCCGCGTGGAGCGTCGCGAGCACGGTGAGCACCACGAACACGGCGAACACCGCGAGCACGGTGAGCACCACGAGCACGGCGAACACCACGAGCACGGTGAGAACCACGAACACGGCGAACACCACGAGCACGGTGAGCACCGCGAGCACCACGAGCACGGTGAGCACCACGAGCACGATGACCTCGAGGAACTCCGGGGCGAGGTCGAGGAGTTCGCCGAGCAGATGGAGGCCATGCGCGACGAGATGCGCGAGCTCCGCAGGGTGATCAACTCGCTTCGCGAGGCGCTCGAGAGCGAGCGCGGTTCACGCCGCGGCCCGGCGCCACAGCGGGTGCGCTCGCGGCGAGGCCGCCGCTAGCGCTGCTGGATCGCCGCGA
>JBERSB010000131.1:0-4535 GCA_041236755.1 Luminiphilus sp.
TCGTGATCGACACCGCCACCGGCGGCTACGCCGTCACGATCGGCTCGACCCCGGGCTCGGACTACCTCTGCGCCTACGGCACGGCCGGCGCCAGCATCGACACCGGCGGCGTCGACGTCAGCGCGGGCGGCTTCTCGCACACGTCGGCAGACGTCCCGAACCTGAACCTCTCGTCGAACGCGCCGCTGATCGGCAGCGACTGGACGCTGACGACGAACAACATCCAGGCCGGCGCGCTCTCGGTGTTCTTCTTCGGCGACACCAACCTCGACCCGGCGGTCGACCTGACGGGCCTCGGCGCCCCGGGCTGCTTCGCGCACACCAACGCCAACCTCGGCATCCTGATCGGCAGCGCCGTGGCCGGCGGCTCGAGCAGCACGACGCTGACCCTGCCCGCCGTGCCCGCGCTGGCCGGTGGCCAGCTGGTGGTGCAGAGCACGGCGACCAGCAACAACCTGGCGCTCGGCTTCAGCACGTCGAACGGCCTCATCGCCACGCTCGGCGACCTGTAGTCGCAGACCGGAACGACGGCCGCCTCCGGGTGGTCGTCACACCGCGGCCCCGCCGGCGCCTCGCGCGCTCGCGGGGCCGCGGCAATTCTGCCTTGGTCGCCTGCAAACGCAGAGCAACGGCCCCGTTGCCTCCAGCGGCACCGGGCCTAGATTCTGCCGCATGGCGCTCGCCCTCGTCGTGCTGATCCTCTTCGCCGCCGGCGCTGCGGCGATGATCACGCGCGCGCTGCCTGCGCTGCTGGCGCTGCCGCTCATGGGCATCGCGATCGCCAGCGGTGCGGCGCTGCTGAGCCAGGACGCGACCTGGCTGGACGTCCTGGACGGCGTGGTCTCCGACGGCGCCGTCATGCTCCACCAGGCGATGATCGTGACGTTCTTCGGCGGCGCGCTTTCGTTCGTGATGCAGCGCTCCGGCGTCGCCGAGAGCCTCGTCAAGCAGGGCGCCGAACTGGTCGGCGCGGACCCGCTGTCGGTGGGCATCTTCGGCCTGCTGCTCGATCGCGACCAACCGCGACCGCGGCTTCGCCGGCGAGGTCTGGTTCTACGAGAAGGGCCTCGTGGTCGACGACGGCGCCCGCGCGCGCGACCTCGGCGCGGGCCCCTACCGAGAGCGGGCGCGGCTGCCCTGGCGCGCGTCGACGACGTGGCGTCCCAAGGCGGTGCAGGCCGAGGCCACGAGCAAGGGCGCCAACGACGCCTGGGTCGGGACCGCCGAGGTCAGCGGCTCGTACGGGGTCTGGATCGACGTCGCGCCGAGCGAGAAGGAGCGACTCCGCGGCATCGACCGGATCCGGTGGCGCAAGCTCGAGACCCGCGAGCTGGTCGCCGGCGAAGCGACCGTGCTCATGGAGCTGCCGCGCGGCGTCGCACGGCGCGTGCTGGCGCTGATCGACCGAAGCGCGATGCGGCGCTAGGCCTGCTGCACGAGCAGCCGCTCGCACATCCACAGCGCGCGCGGCACGTGGAAGCAGCCCTTGTAGGGCCCCGCCTTGAACCGCTGCGACACCTCGCCTTCGCGCGTGAGGTAGCCGAACCACTCGCCGTGCTCCGGATCGCAGAACCGGTCCATCGTCCAGTTCGCGACCTCCTCGAAGCGCGCCCACCAGCGCGCGTCGCCGGTGGCGCGCCACGCCACCAAGGTGCCGATCATCGCCTCGCAGTGCGGCCACCAGAGCTTCATCGACCACTCGAGCTGCAGCGGGCTGAAGCCGTCGGCGTCGAGGAAGTAGTAGAGGCCGCCGTGCTCGGTGTCCCAGCCGACGTCGAGCGCGCCCTCCATCATCGCGAACGCGTCCTGCGCGAGCTGCGCGTCGCCGATCCGTCGCGCGTACTCCGCGAGGAACCACGCCGCCTCGACCACGTGGCCGGGGTTGAGCAGGCGCCCCTCGGGCGCGTCGATCAGGCCGCCGTCGGGCGCGACGTGCTCGCGCACCAGCCGCCGCTCGCGGTCGAAGTGCAGCATCACGCGGCGCACGCAGTCCCGCTCGATCGCGTCGTAGTCGTCGCGGTCGTCGAAGGTCTCCGATCCGGGCGCGCCGCGCAGCTCGGCGACCAGGTTGAGCAGGATCATCGGCACCGCGAGGTCCTGCCCAGCCCGCTGCCCCGCGAGCTGCGGGCGGCCGAGCGGCGTCGGGTCATCGACCAACGCGAGCACGCGCTCGAACAGCTCCAGCGCGCGGGCGCGGAACGCAGCGTCCCCGCTCGCGCGCGCGTACTCCGCGTAGGCCATCACCAGGAAGCACTCGGAGAAGATCTTGCGCTGCAGGCCGATCGGGGCGCCGTCGCGCGCAAGCTGGAAGAACGCGCGTCCGTCCGCGCCGACCGCGTGCGAGGCCAAGAACTCCGCGCCGAGCCGTGCGCCGTCCAGCAGCGCCCGGTCGCCCTTGTCGAGGTAGAGCTTGGACAGCATCCAGACCTGCCGGCCCTGCAGCCAGACGTGCTTGTCGTCTCCGAACCGCTGCCCGTCACGGTCGAGCTGGTTGAAGTAGCCGCCGTGCTCCTCGTCGAGCGAGTGCCGCATCCAGAACGGCAGCACGCTCTGCCACAGCTCCTCGGAGACGCGATCGCGCCACCGCGCGACCGCGGCCTCGTCAAGCGGAGCCGCGCTCACTCCGCCCCCCTCTCCGCGCGCCCGCTGCGCCACTCCGAGTAGAGCCGGTGCAGGCCGCGCGCCGACTCGAACATCGAGTTGGGGCTCAGGAAGTGGCTGTATTCGAACGTGATCAGCTTATCGACGCCGGCCGCGCGGGCCGCCTCGATCTTGTAGCGCAGCTTGGGCCACGCGATCGGTGGGAACTTGATGTGCACGTCGCGGTCGAAGCTCTCGACGTTGGACCAGCACGTGATCTTGTTCTCGCGCGCGAGCGCCGCGTTGGTCGCGAGGTAGTCGGGCAGCTCGTCGAACCCGACCTGCCCGTCCTGGAACGCGACCACGTCCACCAGCCCCTGGATGCGCGCGAAGATGCGGCCCCAGTTGTCGGCGTGCTCCTGCAGCGTGAACGGCTGGTCGAACTGCTTCTTGCCGCGCGGATACGGCGAGATCAGGATCGGCAGGTCGCGCAGCCCTTTGAGGTGGCCGGCGAGGTCCTCGTAGACGCGCATCACCGATTCGTCGAAGGCGTCGATCTCGTGGCTGATGTACCAGCCCTTGAACGCCGCGTGGCCGCCGTAGCGCTGCACGAACTCGTCGGTGAAGTCGCGGTTGACGGCCACCTCCTGG
The DNA here is from genome assembly GCA_041236755.1 of Luminiphilus sp. Classification (GTDB taxonomy): domain Bacteria; phylum Planctomycetota; class UBA1135; order UBA1135; family UBA2386. The sequence goes on from JBERSB010000131.1 coordinate 3,232, forward strand.
GCGTGCTCGCCCTTCATCCAGTGGTCGCCGGAGTCGTAGGTGCCGAACCAGAACTCCATACCGTGCTGCTCGGCGAGGTCGAGGAACCACTGCACCAGGTCGTCCTGCACGATCAGGTAGCCGTGCCGCTGCTCGAGCACCTTCGACGGGAAGGCGCACCGGTCGCGGTAGCCCGCGCGGATCAGGATGACGCTGTCGATGCCGTCGTCGGCCATCGCCTGGAAGTCGCGAGCCCACTCGGCGCGGCCCCAGTTGGCAGAGGGGATGTCGTGGCTGATCTCGTCGAGGAAGGTGCCGGTGATCATCGTGGGGGCTCGGTCGGTCGGTGCTCGCGTGTCTTGCAGGCGCGCCGCGGCTAGCGCTGCGGGCGTCGGGCGAACAGGCTAGCGCCGAAGCAGCCGCAGACGACCGCGAACGGCACCCAGAACCCGAGCTGGGCCACGCTGGCCATCGCCATGGTCTTGGCGAGGTCGTGCTGCTCGCCGGTGGTGCCGAACTTGGTGTAGTGCGTGTCGTAGTCCGCGGTCTTGGCGATCCACGTCAACAGGACCACCGTCAGCCTCACCGGCACCGCGTAGCAGACGAGCGTCCACGCGAGGCGCCACCACGTCACGGCCATCCCCGCCGCGACGACGAGGCACGCGGTGAACGAGGTCCGCAGCGCCGTGCTCGTCGCCGCCGCCGTCTCGGGGCCGGGCTGCGCGTTCGCCAGCGGCGCGAACTGCCAGGAGACGACGCCGACCAGCGCGAGCAGGCCGACGACCGCGACGGCGCGCCACCGCGCGACGCGCGGCCCGCGCCCCTCGCGCATCAGGCGCCGCGCGAACAGCGGCCCGAACAAGAACGGCAGCCACGAGATCCCCAGGAGGTGCAGCCCCCCGCCCGATGCGGTCGGGATCCAGCCCTGGACCTCGCCGAGGAATCGCACGACCGCGACCGCGACGGTCAGCAGCACGGGGACCAGGACCAGGCGCAGCATGGAGCCCTCGTCTATCCCACTGCCGCAGCGAGCGCAAACGTCGCCACGCAGCCTGCTGTCGCCCGCCGCGGGCGCACCCAGCGCCCGTGGGCGCGTGCTCTGGCCGGCACTACTTGACCAGGCGAGTGCGCCCGGGGACCGGCGCGCCACACGGCTGGTTGTGGCCACCCCCATTCTCTCTCCAGACCGCTCCCAGCGACCACTTTCGCCGGGCAATCCTGCAGACCCACGCCATAATTGACGATGTGGTCCAACTCAGGACATAGTATTGAACCGTCATGAACTAGACGCTGTTGGCTGCCTATGGAGCCGCCCTGACTTGGGC
>JBERSB010000132.1:0-19962 GCA_041236755.1 Luminiphilus sp.
AGGTGCTGGATGGCGCCGCTGATGCCGACCGCGATGTAGAGCGGCGGGCTGACGACCTTGCCGGTCTGGCCGACCTGCTCGCTGTGGGGGCGCCAGCCGGCGTCGACGACCGCGCGCGACGCGCCGACCGCCGCGACTCCCGGCCCGAAGGCCGCGGCGAGCTCTTCGATGATCTTGAAGTTCTCGGGCTCCTTCAGCCCGCGTCCGCCTGCGACGACCACCTTGGCCTCCTGCAGGGGCGTCTTGTCGCCGCCGGCAGCGACGATCTCCTTCACGACCGACATCAGGTCGGCCGCGGGCGCGTCGACCTTCTGGACGTCGCCGCCGCCGCCGCCGCTGGCCGCGGCGAAGTTGTTCGGCCGGAGCGTCGCGCAGAACGGCGCCTTGGTCGCCTTGACGGTCATCGTCGCCTTGCCCGCGAACACGGGCTTCTTGGCGCCGAACGAGCCGCCGTCACAAGACAGGTCGACCACGTCGGTGATGACGCCCGAGTCGAGCAGCGCCGAGACGCGCGGCAGCAGGTCCTTGCCCATCGCCGTGTGCGCCATCAGCACGGCCGCGCCGTCGTTGGCCTTGACCTGCTCGGCGACGGCGGACGCCCACGCGTCGCCCGAGTAGTGCTCGAACGAAGCGCCGTCGATCGACACGACCTTGTGCGCGCCGTTGGCGCCGAGCTCGGCGGCCGCGGCGTCGATGCCGCTGCCGCAGGCGACGGCGACCACCTGGCCGCCGGAGCCCTGGGCGAGCTTCTGGGCGGCGGTGACGGCTTCGAGGCTGGGGCGCTTCAGTGAGCCGCCGCGGACCTCAGCGATGACGATGATGTTGCTCATGGTGGATGCTCCCAGGGATCAAAGGGCCTTGGCTTCGTTGCGCAGCAGTTCGATCAGCGCAGGCACGGCGTCGGCGCCCTCGCCGACGATCTTGCCTGCGGCGCGGGCAGGCGGCAGCTCCAGCGACACGATCTCCATCGCCGCAGCGGGGAGGTCCGCGGCGCTCTCTTCGAGCGGCTTCTTCTTCGCGGCCATGATGCCCTTGAGGTTCGCGTAGCGGGGCTCGTTGAGGCCCTTGTTGCAGCTGATGACGGCGGGCGTCTTGCAGGTCACGACCTCACGCGCGCCCTCGATGTCGCGCTCCGCGGTGAACGTGCCCTCGGCCAGCTCGAGCTTGGTCACCTCGGTGACGCAGGCGAACCCGAGCCGCGCGGCGAGGTTGCCGGCCATCTGGTTGTTGTCGGAGTCGACCGCCTGCTTGCCGCAGAGCACGATCTGCGCCGGGTTGGCCTGGAGCCACGTCGCCAGCGCCTGCGCGGTGGACGCGCCGTCGTAGACCCACTGGTCGGTCGTCAGCAGCACGGCCTTGTCGGCGCCGCGCGCGAGCGTGTCGCGCATCTCCTTCTGGCCTTCCTTGGGGCCGATCATGACCGTCGTCACGGTTCCCGCGCCGAGCTGCTCCTTGATGCGCAGGGCCTGCTCGAGGGCGAACTCGTCGTAGGCGTTCATCTCGAACGACACGCCGGAGGGATCGATCGACTTCCCGTCCGCGGCGATCTTGATCGCCGTGTCGGTCGCCGGAACGCGCTTGATGCAGACAACAATGTCCATGGTCGGCTGGGGGCTGTTGGTAGGGCTTCCGCGAGAATTGCGGGCAAGCAGTCTATCGAGGCCAACCCAGCGGTCGACCTCAAATTGCGCCCCATCGGCAAGCCGTTCGGCGGCAACCGTTTGGAACTAATGGTCGTTACGGCGGTCGCCGCGGTGCGCGCGGGCGCCCGTCAGGCCTGCAGGCCGAGCTCGACCTTGTGCTCCGCGCCGACGACCTCGCGCACGTAGCGCGGTACGCCGAATCCGGGCAGCCTCCGCCGGAGCTCGGCGACCAGCTCGAGGCCTCGCGCGACCGGCACCTCGAAGTGCTGCGCGCCGTCCACGGGGTCCAGCTGGTGCAGGTAGTAGGGCATCACGCGCGCGTCCAGCAGCTGGCGCGAGAGCTCGGTGAGCGTGGCGGCGACGTCGTTGACGCCGCGAAGCAGCACGGTCTGGTTGAGGACGGGTACCCCGCTCTTGACCAGTCGCAAGAGCGCCGCGCGGCACGCGTCGTCGAGCTCGTTGGGGTGGTTGCTGTGCACGACGACCGTCGGCGCGAGCCGCGTCGCGTCGAGCCAGTGGAGCAGCGCGTCGTCGACCCGATCGGGGATGACGATCGGCAGCCGCGTGTGGATGCGGAGGCGGCGGACGTGCGGTGCGGTCTCCAGGTGCCCGACGAGCTCGGCCAACCAGCGGTCGGGTCGCAGCAGCGGGTCGCCGCCCGAGAGGATGATCTCTTCGATGCTGTCGCTCCGCGCGCTCTCGTCGAGCGCGGGGCGCCACTGCGCGAGCCCGGCAGGGCTGTCCTCGTAGGGGAAGTGCCTGCGGAAGCAGTAGCGGCAGGCGACGGCGCAGACGCCGGCGACGATCAGCAGCGCGCGGCCGCCGTATTTCTGCAGGAGCCCCGGCGCGCGCACCGCGTCGGCTTCGCCGCAGGGATCGGCGCCGTAGCCTGCGGCGCTACGCTCCAGCTCCGCTGCGATCGGCAGCACCTGCGCGAGCAGTGGATCGGCTGCGTCGCCTCGCTTCATGCGCGCGACGAAGGACTCGGGAACGACCAGCCCGAAGCGCTGCGCTGCGCTGCGCGCCGCGGGACGCAGCGCGTCCGGGAGCGCGAGTCGGTCGACGAGCACGTCGGGATCGCGGACGGCCGTGCGCAGTTGGTCGCGCCAGCTGCCGCGGTCGACGCGCGCGACGACGGTCGGATCGAGTTGGATTTGGCGTTCCACTGGCGGAGTCCGGCTCGTTTCAGTATTCGTTCTTGCCGCTATGGCTTTCTACGGCACGAGTGATTTCAAGAAGGGCCTGAAGGTCCAGATCGAGAACGAACCCTACCTGATGGTCGACCTCGAGTTCATGAAGCCGGGCAAGGGCCAGGCGGTCTACCGCGTGCGGCTGAAGAGCCTGACGACGGGGCGCGTCGTGGACAAGAACTATCGCAGCGGCGACTCGCTCGAGGCCGCCGACGTCGAGGAGAAGACGATGCAGTTCCTCTACAAGGACGCGACCGACTTCCACTTCATGGACGGCGAGAGCTTCGAGCAGTTCCAGGTCGCAGCAGACGCGGTGGGCGACGCTGCGAAGTGGCTGAAGGACGAGATGGAGTGCGACGTCGTGATGTGGAACGGCTCGCCGATCACGGTCACGCCGCCGGCACACGTCGAGATGAAGGTGACCTACACCGAGCCCGGCGCGAAGGGCAACTCGACCGGCAACGTGCAGAAGCCCGCGACGGTCGAGACCGGCGCCGAGCTGATGGTCCCGATCTTCATCAACGTCGACGACGTCGTGCGCGTCGACACGCGCACCGGCGACTACGTCGAGCGCGTCTCCAAGGGCTGAGCGCGGGCCTTCGCGTGGCCTCGCAAGCCGTCGCGGTGCTGCGCGCGCGCGCGGCCATCGTCGCGAAGACGCGCGCGTTCTTCGCCGCTCGCGGCGTGCTCGAGGTCGACACGCCGCTGCTCGCCGACGGCGTCGTGGTCGAGGCGAACATCGACCCGATCCCCTGCCGCGTGCAGCTCGGCCAGTCCGGCGCGATCGACCGGCACCTGCTGACGTCTCCCGAAGGTCCGATGAAGCGGCTGCTCGCCGCGGGCTCCGGGCCGATCTACCAGCTGGCGCACGCCTTCCGCGACGGCGAGGTCGGCCGGCGCCACGCGGTCGAGTTCACGATGCTGGAGTGGTACCGGCCGGGCTTCGACCACCACGCGCTGATGGACGAGGTCGAGGCGCTGGTGCAGGGGTTGCTGCCGGCTGCGGCCGGGGCTCCGTTCGACCGCGTCTCCTACCGCGAGCTGTTCGTCGAGTGCGCGCGGATCGATCCGTTCACCGCGACGCTGCCCGAGCTGCGCGCCGCGTGCCTGGCGCTCGGCGTGGACGTGCCCGGCAGCTTCGACGAAGGCACGGTCGACGACGCGCTCGACCTCGTGCTGGTGAACCACATCGAGCCGATGCTGGGCCGTGAGCGCCCGTTGTTCGTGCACGGCTACCCGCCGTCGCAGGCGGCGCTCGCCAGGGTCTCCGCGGCCGCCGACGGCGAGCCCGCCACCGCCGAGCGCTTCGAGCTCTACTTCCGCGGCGTCGAGCTCGCCAACGGCTACCACGAGCTCGTCGACGCCGAGGAGCAGCGCCGCCGCTTCGAGCAGGCGAACCGCGACAGGAGCGCGGCGGGCCGCGCGGCGCTGCCGCTGGACGAAGCGCTCCTGGACGCGCTCGACGCGGGCCTGCCGGCGTGCGCAGGTGTCGCGCTCGGCTTCGATCGCCTGCTGATGCTGGCGCTAGGCTACGACTCGCTGGACCAGCTGCGGCCCTGACCGCGTCGGCTCAGACCGAGTCGAGTCCGTCGACCCAGCACGCGCCCGCGCGCGGCTGCTCCGAGCGGACCATCGGCCCGGTGAGTTGGACCGTGTCCACGACCTGTTCGGCGAGCCGTGCTTCGAGTTCTTCGCGGTACGGCGGCAGCAGCAGCGCGGCCTCGATCTGGTCGGTCCGGTGCATCGCCTCGGGGATCAGCAGCGCCAGGTCCGCGTCGTGTCCTCCTACTTCGTGCCAGTGGCCCTGCAGGTCCGCACCCTTGCCGGTGCAGGCATACGCGACCGGCTCGCCGTCTCGCTCCAGCACCAGGGTCGTCATGCCCGGCGTCGTGAGCAGCGTCGACATCGTGCGCAGCGACCGTCGGATGCGTCGGGGCTTCTGTTCGTGCAGCGCGTGCAGCTGCGCGTGGTCGCGGACGTCGGCGAGCCGCACGCCTGCCTGCTCGCGACGCGGGCGCCGCGCCAGCACGAGGCAGCGGTCCTTGGCGCTCGGCTGGAAGCCGCGCCGCGCGTAGAGCTCAGGGCGCTCGGCCCACAGCAGGACCTCGTCGACCTGCCCGTCGAGCGACGACAGCGCCGCTTCGAGCACCTCTCCGGCGAGACCGCGGCCGCGCGCTGCGGGCGCGGTCGCGACCGAGCCGAGCAGGGCGACGCGTCTGTCGGACGCGCCGTCGACGAGCGTGGCGGTGCGGTAGGCGCAGTGGCTCAGCAGCTCGTCGCCCTCGGTCCTTACGAAGAACGCCCCCTCGCCGTCGTTGCGGTAGAGCTGTGGCCACGTGTGCTGGACCCCGTAGACGGCGCCGTCCAGCAGCCACTCGTCGAGCAGCGGCAGGTAGACCTGCACCCCGTCGCGATCGAGCCGCTGGACGCTGTCGGCCAGCTGGTTCACGACATGTGCTTCTTGAACGCGGCTTCGAGCTGTCGGCGCAGGTCCATCGCCGCGACGAAGCCGTCGTCCGCGGTCCGCAGCGCCTGCTGGAGCGTCTCGGGCGTGTCGACGTCCTCGGCCTTGGGTTGCTCGGCGGTGAGCTTCTGCAGGCGCTCGAGCAGCTCCTGGAACCGCGGCGAAGCCTCGGCGACGGACGCGGTCTGCGCGCTCGCTGCCGGGGCTGCCGTCGTCGCGTCGATGCGTGGCGTGACGTCGCTCATCGCAGGAACCCTTGCAGGCTGGTCTGGAGCACGCGCGCGCTGACCTGGAGCGCCGTCTGGTAGCTCAGGTCCTGCCGCTGGAGCTCCATGATGGACTCGGCGATGTCGGTGTCCTCTACGAGCGAGAGCGACTCGGTGCGCGCGATCCGCAGGCCCTCCACGCGGTTCTGCAGCACGTCCATGCTCGACGAGCGGAATCCGAGCTCGCGGAGGCCGTCGAGCACCGCGTCGTGCGCGCTGTCGATCTCCGACAAGAGGCTGCCGACGCGGTCGCGGACCGTGTTGTCCGGAGCGCCCGCGTCGTTGACCAGCGCGTCGCGCAGCTCGGCGAGCGTGGTGAAGACGTCGAACGTGCCGCCGAACTTGACGTCGGCTGTGCCCGTGCGCGACAGCCCGCTCACGTCGAGGTAGAGCATCGAGCCGTCGTCGCTGTTGCGCACGCCGGTCGGATCCGCCGTGAAGCTGCTGACCTCGGTGAAGGTCTGGCCGCCGTCGGTGGACAGGTTGGCCTTGGACGTGAACGTGCCGGCGGTGGACGCGATGACCGGGTCCGAGACGACCAGCGAGACCTCCCGGCCGTCCGAGGTGCGGAACTGCATCTCCGTCGGCGTCGGGGGCAGCAGCTCGGCCGGGCCGCCGCCGATGCTGAGCGTGGCTGGAGGCCCTGCGGTGTACTGGTAGCCGAGGTCGCCGAGCGCGCTGGTGTCACCGGTGCCCTGCGCCATCCACGGGCCCGGCAGGCCCTCGAGCCCGGCGAACGTGACCTGCAGCGAGCCGAAGCCCGTGCCGGTGTCGCCGTTGCCGTAGGACGCGACGCCGGTCTCCTGGCTGCCGAACGCCGGCGAGAACGTCGTCGCCGTGCGGTCGCGCGACAAGAAGATCGAGTCGCCGGGCACGTTGAGCTCCGTGGATACGCCGGGCGCGACGTCGATCTCGAGCGAGTCCCGGTTGCCGCTGTAGACAGGGCGCGTTCGGCCGTTGACGGTCTCCAGCGAGAACGGCGGCGAGCCGGTCTCGGTGCCGCCGAACAGGAAGCGGTCGCCACGCCGGCTGTTCGCGATGCCGAGCATCTGCTCCAACAGCTGGTCGATCTCCGCGGCGATGCTCTGGCGGTCGCTGCCGCTGAGCGTGCCGTTGGCCGCCTGCGTCGCGAGCTCACGCGCGCGCTGCATGATGCTGGAGCCGTCCTCGAGCGACGCGGCGCTCGTGTTGAGGGTCTCCCGCGCCAGCGAGACGTTCTGGCTGAGCTGCTGCAGGTCGCGGATGTCGTTGCGCAGCGGCAGGATCCTGAGCGCCGCGGCCGGGTCGTCCGACGGACGGTTGACGCGACGCCCCGTCGCCACCTGCGTCTGCAGCTGCGAGTAGCGGAACAGCCCGCGCTGCATGTCGGACAGCGCGCGCGAGTAGAGCGTGCCTTGCGTGATGCGGATCGCCATGACTACCTCCCCAGGTTGATCAGCACGTCGGTCATCTCCTGCGCGACGCTGATGAACCGCGCGGCTGCTTCGTAGGACTGCTGGTACTTCAGCAGGTCGACCATCTCTTCGTCGATGTTGACCCCCGAGACGGCCTCGCGGTCGGCCTCGAGCTGGCCGAGCAGCTGTGCCTGCGCCTCGAGGGCGCTGTTGGACGCGGCCGTCTCGAAGCCGATGTCGCCGACCAGGTCGGCGTAGAAGTCCTCGATTGTGTTGGAGTCGAGGTCGCCGAGGTCGCGGTCGCGGAGCGCGATGAGGCGCGACAGGTTGCCCGCGTCGCCGCTCGCAGCACCCAGCCCCGCCGCGAGGCGGTCGGGGTTGGCCATCAGGTCCTCGTTGACGCTCATGTCTGCGGCGCTCGAGCCGAGGAAGAACGAGTTGAGGCCGGTGGCGACCAGGATGTCGCTCGTGTCGCTGTCCGCCAGCGCGTCCAGCGCGAACACCTGCCCGCTCTCACCCGAGAGCTCACCGGGGCCGAACGACACGCGCACGCCGTTGCCGAGCGCGATCGCCTCGCCGGGCTCGTACTGGCTGCCCACGTCCAGCGTGGTCACCAGCTGGCCGTTCTGGTCGAGCACGCGAACGCGCAGGTCGTCGGTCACGCCGATCGTGCCGCTGTTCTCGGCCACGAACGTGAACTGCTGGTTCTCCTGGCCTTCGTAGGAGCCTTCGATCCGCACCTCGAGCGCGTTGTCGCGGCCGCTGACCGTCGTCGCGGTCGCCATGCCGAGGTCGGCGAGCGCGGTGCCCGAGCCTTCGGTCAGCCTGAGCTCGGAGTCTGCGCCGCCTTGGTCGCTCTGGATCACGAGGCGGCCGCCGACCGAGGAGGCCGTGGCCGCGTTGCCCAGGTCGGCGTTGATCGCGGCGACCAGCTCCTCGGTGGTCGCGGCGCCGGTGTTGAGGAAGTCGGTCGCCTCGAGCGTCACGGTCGTCGTCGTCGGCGACAGCGCGGTGCCTGTCGTGACGTCGAACGTCACCGGGAAGGTCTGGCCGTTCAGGTCGTAGGGTCCTGCACCCGTGCTGCCGATCGTCGGGTTGAGCCCGCCGAACGTGCCCGCGTCGGGGTTGGGGTCGAGCCTCGGCGAGAAGTCGAACCCGTAGCCGCTGTCGGCGTTGATCCGCAGCCGGCCGGTCGGGTCGACCGACGCGTTGATGTGGTCGATCGCGGTGAGCTCGTTCGCGAAGTCCTGCAGGGTCATCGCGTTCGGGTCGATGTCGATCCTCGAGCGCTGCAGCTGGCCGGTCTCGGTGTTGGTGACCGCGACGTAGAGCGAGCCCTGTTCGATGTCGAAGTCGAAGCCCGCCTGCGACAGCAGCTCGTCCCCGATGACGCCGTCGCCGTCGCCGTCCACGGCGCTGTTCGCGGCGATCAGCGAGTGGAACGGGCCGGTCGCCGGCATGCCCGTCGAGTGCAGCCGGTTCCACTCCAGGATCGTGCTGCGCGCCAGCTCGTCGACGCGCGTCATGTAGCTCGGCAGGCCGCCTTGCTCTTGGCGGATCAGCGCCGCGATCCGCCCTTCGGAGATCTGCGCAGGCGCCCTGTTGTCGCCGACGAAGAGCTGCGTGTTGCCCGCGCCGGTCTTGCCGACGCGGAGGTCGGTCGCGCGGCCGCCCGCGACGACGAGGCTACCGCCGACGAGCAGGTCGACGCTGCCGCTTGAGCGCTCGATCGCGCGCGTGTCGAGCAGCTTGCCGAGCTCCTTGATGTGCTGCGAGCGCGTGTCGCGCAGGTCGTTGGCGTCGGCGCCGCTGGCCTCGGCCGACAGGATCTGCTCGTTGAGGCGCGCGATCGCGCGGGTGCGCTGGTTGACCTGACGCGTCAGGCCGCGGACCTCGTCGAACGTGCTGCCGCCGAGGTCACCCAGGCGCTGGGCGATCAGGTTGAACTGCTGGCTGATGGTGCTGCCCGACTGGATCAGGCCGCCCCGCAGGGCGCGGTCCGACGGGTCGGTGCGCACCTGGTCGAGCGCCCCGAACAGGTCCTTGTAGGAGCTGGACAGGCCGTCGTCGGGCTCGGCGAAGATCGTCTCGATCTCGCGGTACCGCAGGTTGTCCAGCTCCGCTGCGCCGACCAGTCCGAGCTGGAACTGGATGCGCCGTTCGAGGCCGTCGTCGACCATGCGCGAGATGCCGTTCACGTCGACGCCGGCGCCGACCTGGAGGTTGCCGCGGATGCCGTACGACAGCGCCGTGCCGAGCTCGACGCGCTGGCGCGAGTAGCCCGGCGTGTTGGCGTTGGCGACGTTGTTGCCGGCAGTCTGCATACCGAGCTGGGCGGCCCTGAGGGCGGCCAGTCCAGCTCCGAATCCGAATCCGAGGGTCATGGGGGGGGTCCTCTCTTCTTCCTACATGCGACCGTCGACCAGGCGGCCGGCGGTGGTGGGTCCGTTGTCGTTACGAGCGCGCCGGTCGTAGCCGGCGGCTCCTTCGTGGCTGGCCGCGCCGATGACCTCGGCGTCGATGCCGCTCTGCGCGTTCTTCGCGAACTGCAGCAGCCGCTGGCCGAGGGTCGTCTCGGTGCGGACGAGCTTCGCGAGCCTGGTCACCTCGTCGGCCTCGACGCGCAGCGCGCGGCCCTCGCGGGGCGGCAGCGCAGCGGCGATGCGGCTGACGTTGACGTGCAGCTCTTCGGGACGTGCGCCCGCCGGCGTCGGCAGGGCGTCGCGGAACCTCCGGATCAGCGCGCCGCGGTGGTCCTCCTCGGCGGCCAGCTGCTTGGACATCGCCTCGATCTCGCTGGACGGCGCGAGCACGTCCGGGCGGATCGAGACCCAGGCCGCCCGCCGCACCTGCAGCGCGTCGACCAGCCGCTCGAGCAGCCTGCGCGTCGTCTGGAACGACGCCAGCAGCTGCCTGCTGTCCTCAGAGAACGTCATCGATGCCTCCCTTGATCATGGCCCCGCCCAGGTTGGAGCTGCCCGCCATCAACGGCGCGCTCGCGGCGGCGCGGCGCATCCGTGCGGTCGCCTCTGCGTCCGGCTCGATCGCGCCGTGGCGCTCCATGTCCGCGAGCAGCGACGACGCGATACCGATGCCGCGCGTCTTGGCCAGCTCGTCCGAGACGTTCTTGTCGAACCAGCTGGCGTAGGTGTCGGAGCCCGGCCCTTCGCCGAACATGCCGCCGCCCTCGCCGCCGATCGACGCCGTCGAGCGCAGCGCGCCGACCAGCGTCTTGACGAACACCGCCTCGAACTCGTTTGCGACCTTCTCGGCCTTGGCGCGCGCCTTCTGCTGCGCGTCCAGGGGCTTCATGGACATGGTCTCGATCGAGAGCGGGTTCATCACTGCACCTCCAGGTCGGCGTGCAGGAAGCCGCCCTTGTCCAGCGCGACGAAGACCTGCACCAGCTGGGCCGGCGTCATGCCGAGCGTCTTCAGGTTCTGCAGGAGGTCCGCGACCGTGGCGCCGCCGCCGCCGATGGGCTGCAGCTCGGTGCTGTTGGTCTCCGCTTCGACGCGCGTCCGGCCGACGCGCTCGCTCGAGCCCTGCGCGAACGCGTTGGGCTGGGAGATGAAGTCCTCCTCGACGATCGCGATGGTCAGCTCGCTGAGCCCGACGACGCACGGGCTGATCAGCACGCCTTCGCCCGCGAGCACGGTGCCGCTGATCTGGTCGATGGTGACCTTGGTCGGGTTCTCGACGGCGACGCGCACGTTGCCGATCAGGCCGAGGATGCGCAGCGCGTTCTCGTTGGTGCACTGGTCGAGCGGGGCCTCGATGCGGACCATGGCCGCGTCGACGGCCGCCACGCGCATGCCCATGCCGTCGAGCGCCGTCTTGACGCCGGCGGCGACCGACTCCGCGTTGAACGGGCTCGGGTTGAGCAGGCGCAGCTCGAGCGCGCCGGACTCGGTGAAGTACGTGTTCTGGTACTCCTTGATGACGCGGCCGCCGTTCATCAGGTCGGCGACGGCGGTCGGGTTCTTGGTGATCTGGGCGTTCTGGCCCTGCGCGGTGAAGCCCGCGACGGTGAGCGGGCCCGAAGCGACGGCGTAGATCTGGTTGTCGACGCCCTTGAGCGCAGCGAGCTGGAGCACGCCGCCGCGCAGCGAGGTCGCGTCGCTGAGGATCTGGCACTTGACGTCGAGCTGCGTGCCTTCCTTGGAGAACGGCGGCATCTCGCAGGAGAGCGACACCAGCGCCGTCGAGCCGCCGGTGACGTCCCCGATCGTGAGGTTGAGGTCGTGCTGCCGGATGAAGTTGAGGATCGCCTGGCGCGTGCCGCGATCGCTCGCGCCCGTGCCGGGCAGGCCGCTGACGAGACCGACGCCGGTGAGCTTGTAGGGCATCAGGTTGCTCACCTTGGTGATGCTCCGGATGCGCGGCGACAGCACGGTCTGGCCGATGCCGTCGAGGCGCACGGGCGCGCGCGGGTTGGGGTTGCCGGTCGCAGGCGTGACCGTCGGCGCGCCGCCTGCTGCGGGCGTCTGGGCGCCGGTCGCCTGCGCGTTCGGCTGCCCGTTGCCGGGCTGCGGCTGCTGCGTGGCCGGGGCGCTGTTGGTCGGAGCCTGAGGCTGCTGGCCTACAGGCTGCTGGCCTGCGGGGGAAGACGCGAGCGACAGCGCCGCGAGCGCTGCTGTGACCGCGAGTCGGATGTTCAAGACGTTGGTAAAGCGCATCGAAGTAGCTCCGAGGATCAGAACGGCCAGACGGCCCAGACGAGCGTGTCGAACAGCTGGCCGATCGGCCCGCGCGTCGTGGTGCGCGTGTTGCCGCCCTTACCCGTGATGGAGATGCGGGCGTCGGCGACCTGGGCGCTCAGGATCGTGTTGTTGGGCGTGACGTCGAGCGGGCGGACGAGGCCGCTGATCCGCAGCGTGCGGAGCTCGTCCTGCACCTCGACGGTGCGCGTGCCGGCCACGACGAGGTTGCCGTTGGGCTGCACGTCGATCACGACGACTCCGACGCTGGCGCGCACGTCGCTGTTCGCGTTCTGCTTGGCCTCGCCGTTGAACAGCTGCTGAGAGCGGACGTCTATGCGCGGCAGCACGTTGTCCTTGAACGTCTTCTCGCTGAGCGAGTAGGCCTCCAGCCGCCCGGCGAGCGTCGTGTCCTTGCGTCGCTCGACCTTCTCCTCGTTGCGGATCTGGGTCTGCTCCTGGATGACGACGGTCAGGATGTCGCCGACGTGCCTGGCGCGCTGGTCCGCGATCGAGGCGATGCGGACTCCTGCGCGGCGGTAGGGGTTGTTCTGTGCGGACAGCGTCGCGCCGAGGCCGGCCGTCAGCGTCAGCGCCAGGACGGCGCGGATGAGGTTGGTGTTCATGGCTGCGCTCCTCAGTTGACGACGACGATGCCGGGGCCGTGCACGACGCCGACGATCGGCGCGCGCGACTTCAGGTTGGTGAGGCGGATGCGGCCCTCGAGCGGCGCGTCCTCGTTGGCGATCGCGCGGGTCGTGACCTTGACGCGGCCGCGGCTCATGATCACCTCGACGATGTCGCCCTTGCGGATGATCGCCGGCGGCGCGACGTCGCCGATCGCCAGCAGCTGGTTGGACCGCAGCGTCTTGCTCGCGGTCATCCCCATGACCTGGCTCATGCGCGTCAGGTAGAGGTTGCTGACCTGGCTCATCGGCTCGCGCACGAGCACGACGTTGTCGGGGCCGAGCGGCTCGTCCTTGCGGATCGTGCCGACGGTCTTGAGCATCCGCTGGAAGCGCTGCAGCTTGTAGCGCAGCGGCACCTTCTTGAAGACCTCGCCGTCGACGAGGATCTCGACGTCGACGATCGTCGACGCGAGGTCGGTCTTGACGCCGCGGACCCTGGCGCGGAGGTCCTGGCTGACGCGGCCCGGCGGGGCCTGGACGCGCCGCACGCTGGCCGGCGCTTCGACCTCGACGTCGCCGCCCTCGAGGTTGAGCTGCGCCTGCAGCGCAGCGGTCGCGGCGTCGAGCATGTCCTGCTTGGGCACGTCGACCGTGACGCCCTGCACGAGCACCTCGTCGCCGCCGCTCAGCTTCACCGACTTCAGCGCCACGCCCGCAGCCGAGAGTGCCTGGATGACGTCGCGCCGCGTGACGGCCCGCGAGTAGCCGTTGAGCGGCGTCGGGCCGAAGCGGATCTGGCTGAGCGCGAACGTCTCGTCGTTCATCGGCGTGATCTCGCAGAGGTCGCCGATGGTGACGTGGAGGCCGCGCACGGTCGTCGCAGGCTTGATCCGGAGGTCCGGCTGCGCCGGCGGGTCGTGGTCGACGCCGCCGAACAGGCAGAGAGCGAGGATGGTCAGGAGCTTCATGGGGGGTGCTCGGCTGGTGCGGGGCTATCGCGACAGGTTGGTGGCGGTGGACAGCATCTGGTCGGATGCCTGGATGGCGCGGCTGTTCACCTCGTAGGCGCGCTGCGCCACGATCAGGTTGACCAGCTCGTTGACGATCTGGACGTTCGAGCGCTCGATGAAGCCCTGCTTGAGGGTGCCGAGGCCCTGGCTGCCGGGCGTGCTGGTGAACGGCTGGCCCGAGGCGTCCGTCGGACGCATCACGTTCGAGCCGACCGCGAGCATGCCGCTCGGGTTCACGAAGCGGTGGATCTGCAGCTGGCCGAACTGGGTGTTGGTGTCCGGCGCGCCCGCGGTGCGGCCGCTGACGCGGCCCTCGGGGTCGACCGAGATCTCCAGCGTGTCGGCGGGCACCGTGATCTCAGGGGTCACGATGTTGCCGGCGCCGGTGACGAGCTTGCCGTCGGCGTTGAGGTGGAAGCTGCCGTCGCGCGTGTAGGCGATCTGGCCGTCGGGCAGGATCACGGAGAAGAAGCCGTCGCCGTCGATCGCGACGTCGAGGCTGCGCTCGGTGATCTCCAGCGTGCCCGTCGTGAAGACCTTCGTCGTGCCGTTGAGGCGCGTGCCCGAGCCGATCTGCGTGCCGATCGGGACGGCGGCGTCGCCAGCACCGCGGGCGAGGCCCGGCGACTGCAGCGTGACGTAGAAGAGGTCTTCGAAGGACGCCTGCGACTTCTTGAAGCCGGACGTGTTCACGTTCGCGATGTTGTTCGCGATCATGTCGACCATGGTCTGTTGGGCCTTCATGCCCGTAGCGGTCGTGTAGAGGCTCTTGAGCATCTCGGGGTTACCTCAGCATCTGGGTGATCATGTTCTTCTGGAGCTGGTCCATGCCCGTGAGGGCCCGCTGTGTGGCAGAGAAGCTGCGCTGGACAGTGATCATCGCGACGAGCTCTTGGAGGCTGTCGACGTTGCTGCCCTCGAGGTATCCCTGCTGCAGGCCGTCGGTGGCCTGCGTGCCCTGTTGGTTGGCGGTGTCCGTGTAGAGGCCGCGGCCGACCGGGAGCAGCGCCTGCTCGTCGGGCAGCGCGACCATCGCCATCTGGCCCCACTGCTGGCCGGTCGTCGTGTTGCTGACGGTGCCGTTGGGGGAGAACGCGAGGTCGGTGGGCGTGTTCTCGCCGACGCCCAGCAGCATCTCTGCGCCGTCGCGGTTGAGCACGCGGAGGTCGTCCCGCGTGGCCAGGTAGCCCTGCTGGTCGATCTTGAGCTGGCCGTTGCGGGTGTAGAACTCCCGGCCGTCCCCGTTGCGGACGCGGAGCCACTGGTTGTTGTTCTCGAGCGCGACGTCGAAGCGGTTGCCCGTCTCCTTGAGCGTGCCGCGCCGCATGTCGGCCTTCTCGACGTAGTCGACGGCCGACATCTCGCGGTCGAGCAGCGTGAAGAAGCGCTCGCCGCTCTCCTGCGCGACCGCAGCGCGGCGCTTGAAGCTCGTCGTGTCGACGTTGGCGAGGTTGTTGGCGATCGAGGCCTGCTTCTCCGCGAGGAAGGTCAGGCCGCGCACCAGGGCGTTGTCGGAGTAGCCAGTCATCACTACCTCACGATGTTCATGAGCTCCGCGAGGATCTCGTCGGTGGTGGTGATGACGCGGGAGTTGGCCTGGAAGCCGCGCTGAGCCTCGATCAGGTTCACGAACTCCTTGGCGATGTCGACGTTGCTGTTCTCGAGCTGTCCGGCGCGGACCATGCCCGCACCCGCGGCGTTCGCCGTCGTCGCGATGGCGTCGTCCGAGTTCGGCGACTCGGTGAACAGCGTGTCCCCCTGGCGGACCAGGCCGCCCTCGTTGCTGAACATGCTGATGCGCAGCTGGTCCAGCACCTGGCTCTGGCCGTTGCTGTAGAAGCCGACCAACTCGCCGTCGTTGTTGAAGCCGACGTTGAGCAGCGTGCCGGCGCCGAAGCCGTCCTGGTAGACGGCGGCCAGCGTCGTCGCGTTGCCGAGCATCGCGACGCCGTCGAACTGCCCCGACGTGCCGAGGTTGACCGTGACGCTCTGCGTCTGCGCGAGGCCGTTCCAGGTGAAGGACAGCTGGTTGGAGCCGCCGCCGATGACGTTGAACGAGCCGTCGTTGTTGAAGCGGATCTGCCCGATCGAGTCCTGCAGGATCGTGCCCTCGTCGGGGTCGATCTCGGCCTGCATGTCCCAGATGGTCGGGTCGTTGGCGTTGCGCGTGAAGGTCATCGTGACCGGGTGCGTGCGGCCCTGGCTGTCGACGACGTCGATCGACGTGATCGCGGTGTCCGGGCCCGTGCCCTGCTGCGCGACCTCGAAGCTCGGCCAGTTCGCGCTGCCGACGTTGCCGGTCACGTCGCCGATGAACAGGCTCAGCTCGGCCTCGCCCGGGTTGGTCGAGACGAGCCGGATGCTGCCGTCGATGAGCTCGGCCTGCGCCTGCGCCGGATCGACCACGCCGTTGATGAACGCGCGCAGCTCCTCGAGCGTCGTGCCGTCCTGGGCGCCCACGCCGGCCGTGCCGTAGATGAACGTGTCCGAGAAGGCGGTGCCGTCGGGGTTGGTGCCGCTGATGGTGATCGCGTCACCCGGCTGGTAGGGCGTGTTGCGCGCGGTCAGCTCGTTGAGGTCCGTCGCGGCGCCGGCCAGCGTCTGGCTGCCGGACGACAGCGTCGTGCTGATGCCGAGCGTGTCGAGCAGCGACGACGACGACGAGCCGTTGTCGAACTTGATCGTCGCGCTGGAGCCGAGCTGCACCGTGTCGATCGAGACCGTGCCGTTGACGTCGTCGCCGGTGGCCGTGACGCCCGTCAGGTTGTTGTTGAGCCAGTCGGCGACCTCGGACGGGGTGGCGCCGGGGGCAGCAGCGTTGAACGGTGCGGCGTTGGGCACCGTGATCGTCTGCTGCGCGCCGCCGTTGACCGAGACCAGCAGCGACTCGCCGACGTGCGCCGAGAGGTCGAAGTTGGGGTTCGTGGCAGCGCCGGCGGTGGCGAGCTTGCTCGCGGCCGTGCCGGCGTTCAGCGCCGTCTCCGACTCGACGATCTCGGCGAGCGGCCCGCCGACCTCGGCGGGCAGGTTGCCCTGGAACGAGACCTCGGAGGTCGGTTGCGCGGGCAGCGTGCCCGACGTCGGCACCGTGATGTCGCCGCCCGACGCGTTGACCACGCGGAGGCCGGTGCGGAGGTCGACCAGCGAGCGGCTCGCGTCGATGCCGAACGAGCCGACGCGCGAGTAGAACGTCTGCGAGCCGTTGGTCATCGTGAAGAAGCCGCGGCCCTGGAGCGCGACATCCATCGACCGACCCGTGTCCTGCAGCGTGCCCTGGTTGGTGTCGGTGTCGACCGACGCCATGAACGCGCCCGTGCCGATCTGCAGCGGGTTCTGGCCGCCGAAGTTGCCGTTCGGGCCCGAGCCGGCGCGCGCCGTGAAGCTCAGGATGTCGCTGAACGTCGCGCGGGAGCCCCGGAAGCCGGGCGTGCTGACGTTGGCGAGGTTGTTACCGATGACGTCGATGTAGGTCTGGTGGACGCGGAGTCCCGACAGGCCCGTGTAGAGTGCGGTGCTGACCATGTTCGGTTCGGCTCTTGGTGTTGGGGGGTCTCTGGCGGTCGATCAGTTGCCGGCAGCGCCGCTGCCGCCGGCGGTGATGCCGAGGACCTGGCGCATGTCGATCTCTTCGCCGCCTTCGAGGCGGAGGCGCACGTCGCCCGTCTCGGCGACGAACACGCTGCTGACCTTGTCGGCGCCTGCGGAGCCGTCCTCGGCGAGGAACTCGACCGTCTGGCCGAGCAGCGCGCTGCCCTGGCTGAGGCCCTGCGTCCGGGCGAGCACGCCCTGGTAGTCCAGCAGCTTGAGCATGTTGGCGTTGAGCTCGCGCTGCTCCTCCATGTTGGAGTAGCTGGCCATCTGCGTGTTGAAGCTCTCGCTGTCGACAGGCTCGAACGGCGTCTGGTTGCGCAGCTGCTCGGTCAAGAGCTGCAAGAACTGGTTGTCGCCGTACGACGCCTGCTGCGTGCCGAGCACGCCGATGCCGCCGGTGTTGTTCAGGTTGTTGATGTTGAATGCGCTGTTCATGGCTTGTTCCCTCAGGCCCAGAAGTCCAGTCCTTCCGCGGTGATGTAGCCGCGCTGCTGCGGTGCCGAGGCCGCGTCCTCGGCGATGTCTTCGTGGGCCGAAGCGCCGCTCTCGCTGCGCATGTCCTCGGCCGCTTGCTGCCGCTCGAACTCTTCACGCGTCTGCACTTCGGCGCCGGTGACCTCGAGTCCGTTCTCTTGCAGCGTGGTCTTGAGCTCCTCGATGTGGCGCTGGATGAGCTGCGCCATGTCGCCGCGCTCGGCGGCGATCAGGAGCTGAAGCTTGTTGCCGCCCTCGATGGTCATGCGCAGGTCGAGCTGCCCGAGCTCGGGCGGCTGCAGCCGCATGCGCATCTCGCCGCCGTCGTTGCTCAGCTTCAGCAGGATCTGCTTGAAGACCGAGTCGCGGGCCTGCTCGAGCATCTGCATCGACTGCGCGGTCTTGGTCGCGTAGCCGGTCTGCACGCTCTGGGCCTTGGGCGGGGTGGCCGACGCGAGCTGCGCGTTCGCCGAGCCGCGCACCGCGGGGTCGACCGCGCGCGCCGCGACCGGGCCGATCTGCTGGGCCGCCTGGCCGCCGCCGATGAGCTGGTGCTGCCGGCTCTGCTGCGCGTGGAACGCCGCGGTCATCAGCGGCTCGTCCGCGCGCGGCGAGGTGCGGGAGGTGTCGCTGCCCTTGCCGGCGCTCGCGTCCTTCTGCTCCTGGCGGCTCTGGGAGACGCTCTTGGTGACGTCGGCCTCGTCCTCGATGGGCGCCGCGTCGGTCTGTTCTGCGGCGGCGCTCTCGTCGCCGCGCGGGTCGCGCTCCTCGCTCGACTCCGGGTCGACTTGCTGGGAGGTGGAGTCCTGCTGCTCCTCGACCCGCGCCTCCTCGACGCTGTCGGGGACCTCGGCTGCGACGTCCGGCTGCTCGTTGGAGGACGACTCGCGCAGGAGCCGCTCGAAGCCGCCGTCTTCGGGGCGGCGCATGGACGTCGCGACCGGGACCCCCATGGGGTCCGATTCGACACGCCCTAGCTGAATGTTCGGAATCGCCACAATGCTCTCCTTTCCCTGCACTTGGGAGGAGCACGCCGCGTGCCAAGCGGCCGCGGAGGGCCGCTACCTACGGTGACGCCGGGGGAAGCCGGCCTACGCCGGGGTGCGGGGCGGGCGCTCGGCAGGATCTGCCGACATCCCGGGCGGCAGGATCTGCCGACGGCGGCAGCCCTTGCCGACGGGGGTTTGCCATCGGTCCGCTGCGTCGTTCGACAGTTTTTTGTCCTTCTCCTCTCAAGCGGTCGAAGGTCTTGCCGATCATCTCCTTGGACCACCACTCCACGAGGCTGCAAATGGACATCCGCAACGTAGGCAATCAGGGAAACGTCGATCGCATCGGCGAACGCTCGCGCCGCGACGACGCCAAGCGCACCGAGTCGGAGCCCACCATGCTGCGCGGAGACGACGCCAAGATCAGCAGCACCGGCCGTGAGACCGCGGCCGCCGTGGAGCAGCTCGCGGAGCGCGCGCGCTCCGACAACAGTGACCGCGAGGCGCTGGTGGAGGCCGCAAAGGCACGGCTCCTCTCCGGAGAGCTCGACAGCGCCGCGGTCTACGAAGCGACGGCGCGTCGCCTCTCGGATAGCGGCTTCCTGAGCTAGCGGCTTGCTGAGCTAGCGGTTCCTCGAGCCGGCCGCCTCGCCGCGAGCGGACGGCCGCGCGTAGGCGATCCCGTCGGGACCGGCGCGCGCGTCGATGCGTGCGATCAGCATCGCGTCCGCGAGGTCGACCACTGCGACGAACTCTCCGCGCGCACACGTGACGTAGGCGCGCTCCGACTCTGGGTCGCTCACGACGGCGAGCGGCAGCGAGCTGGCCTCGCTCCGGTCCCCGTGGATCGAGACTTCACCAACGACCGCGCGCCGTGCCGCGTCGATGATCAGCAGCTCGCCGCTCTGCGTGCACGTCACCAGCGCCCGGGCGCCGTCAGGCGTGAAGGCGACGCGCAGCGGGAGCCTGCCCGTGTCCATCCTGGACACGACGCTCGCGGTCTCGACCGAGACCACGACCAGCGCGTCCTCGTCGCGTAGGGCGACCCAGACCTCTGCCTGCTCGGGGTGGATCGCGACCCCTTCGGCGCCAGGCCCGACGTGGACCGTGCGTGGGATCTGGGCGGCGCGCGCCTTGTCGAGCTCGAACAGCGCGACGCTGCCGTCCACGGGGCTGGTCACCGCGGCGAAGCCGGCGCCGGGGCGGGACGCGACCATGTGGCTGGCTCGCTGTCCGGTCGGCTGCGAGGAGAGCACGCGGCCGACGACCACGTCGACGCGGACCAGGCGGCCCGTCGTCTCGCTCGTCACCAACACGTCGCGCGGCGAGACGACCTGCACGCCGTGCGGCCGCGAGTAGCGCGCGGCGTCGGCGCCTGCTGCGCCCGGCTCTGTGAGCGCGACCGTGCGGAGCACGCGGCTACCCGGCACGTCGAGCACCGTGATCCGCGGGCCGCCCGCTGGATCGCTGTAGTCCGTGACGACGGCCGTGCATCCGTCGGCGGAGACCGCGATCTCGTGCGGGCTGCCGCCGACCTCGAGCTTGCCGACCTCCTCGTGGCCGACCGCGTCGAAGACCGAGACGGTGCCGTCTGACTTGTTGCAGACGAGCA